>RFHG01000069.1 GCA_003696465.1 Gammaproteobacteria bacterium
GGATGCAGCAGACGGCACCACCATTTCCCCTGCCCGCTTTCGCCTCCAGGGCAACAGCATCGTTTTTGACTCAGCCCTCATTGCGCAGCGAAGCAAACTGGTCAGGGTCAGTTACAGGGTATTGCCCTTCGATCTCGGCCGCCGCATCGCCCGCATCGACAGCTCCGTCATTTTCCGGGATCCCGCCAACCAGCTGGTCGGGGTGCCTTACGATCCTTTTGCCGAAGCGCCCCAGCCCATCCTGCCCCAAAGCGGCCTCGATTACAATGGCAATTTTACCCGGGGCATTTCCTTCGGCAACAACCAGAGCCTGGTGCTCAACAGCCAGTTCAACCTCCAGATGGCCGGTCGACTCGGCGACCTGGAAGTGCTGGCCGCCATCACCGACAACAACATCCCCATCCAGCCCGAAGGCAACACCCAGCAACTGCGGGAATTCGACAAGATCTTCGTGCAGCTCAGCAAAGGCAGCAGCCGCCTCATCGCCGGCGATTACGAGCTGACACGCCCGCCGGGCTATTTCATGAACTACACCAAGAAATTGCAGGGGGCCACCTTCAGCAACGCATGGACAACGGGCAAAAACCGGCAGGGCATTTTCAGCTCCCAGGCCAGCCTGGCCGTGGCCCGGGGCAAGTTTGCCCGCAACGAGATCGCTGCCATCGAGGGCAACCAGGGCCCCTACCGGCTGCAGGGTGCCGAAGGCGAGCGCTTCATCATCGTGCTGGCCGGCACCGAAAAGGTGTACCTCGACGGAGAGCTGCTCCAGCGGGGCACCGACCTCGATTACGTCATCGACTACAATGCCGGGCACATCACCTTCATGCCCCGACGCCTGATCACCAAAGACAGCCGCATCGTGGTGGAATTCGACTACGCCGACCAGAACTACCTGCGCTCCCTGTACGCCGTCAACAACGACTACCGGAGCGGCAAGCTGCACCTCTACCTGCACGCTTATTCCGAGCAGGACGGCCTGCAACCTGTTGACGAAGAATTTGACGAAGAAGAAAAACTCTCGCTGCGCAATGCCGGCGACGACGAGCTGGCTGCCGTGGTGCCCAGCCTCGACACCCTGTCGCAGTTCAACGCCTTCCGGGTGTCGTACGAGCTGCGGGATACCATGGTGAACGGCATCCCCTACTCCGGCATCCTGGTTTACAGCACCGACCCCGACAAGGCCCTTTACACCGCCACCTTTTCAGAAGTGGGCAGCGGCAACGGCAACTACATCCAGGACACCGAAAC
>RFHG01000001.1 GCA_003696465.1 Gammaproteobacteria bacterium
AGCCGACGGCGCGCATAATCAAAGCGCTGCGACACGCGCAGCGTGGCCGAAAGCAGCACGAAGGCGGCCGGTTTATGCCAGAGATGCTGCGCAAGCACCAGCCCGGTTTCCACAGGCGCGACGATATGACGCCTGGCCTCCCCTTCACCCTCCTGCCAACCCACATAGCCCTCGCCGGGTGCACGCACGATGGCCAGCTCTTCGGCAATCTGGCAGCTGCGATCGGCCAGGCGCGCCAGCTCCTCCCCACGTTCGACGCGCGATTCAGCTAAACGAACGATGTCCGACCATGCATCTTCCACCTGCTCGAGATCCCCCGTGCGCCAGGCATCCAGCAGCCGTTCGAACACCTGCTGCAGCTCAAGCCTCAGTGCGGCCTCATCCCCCAGCTCATCGAGGATGGCCAGCATGTCGTTGATCCACTGGATGAAGCGTCGCTGGGTCAGCGTGACGCCGAAATGCTGGCAGGCCAGCGGCGGCAGTGCATGCGCCTCATCCAGGATATAGGCATCAAACTCGGGCAGCACCTCGCCGTACTCGCCCGATTTGAGCGCCGCATCAGCCAGCAACAGGCTGTGATTGGTGACCACGATGTCCGCAGCCTGAGCCCGCTTGCGCGCGCGCATCAGCGGGCAGTCCTCGACATGCGCGCATTTCGAGCCCAGGCACTGCTCGGCCGTGGCCGTGATCATCGCGCCGATACCCGCAACGAACGGATCGAAGGCAAGCCCGGACAGATCGCCATCGCGGCTGCCTTCAAACCATGTCCGCACCGCAAGCAGCGATTTCTGCTCCCACAGTTTCAGCTGTCCCTGGCTCAGATGACGCTCCAGACGCAACGGACACAGATAATTGGCGCGCCCCTTGAGCAGCGCGATGCGCCGCCGCACGCCCAGGGCTCCGACGACGGCCGGGATGTCGCGATGCATCAACTGATCCTGCAAGGCCTTCGTATGCGTGGAGATCAGCACGCGCGCATCGGTGCGCAGGCTGGGCACCAGGTAGGCCAGCGTCTTGCCCGTGCCCGTCTCGGCCTCAGCCAGCAATTGCTGGCGCTGTTCGATGCTTTCAGCAATCTCGCAGGCCAGGGCCATCTGCTCGCTTCTGGGCCGGTAGCCTTCAAGATGCCGCGCCAATTCCCCTTCCGGCTGCAGATCGCGGCGCACCTGTTCTATCAACAGGCTCACCGGGGATGCAGGCAGGCCACGCTGATGCCTTCCATCTCGCGCAAGGCGCCGTCGAAGGATGCGCAGGCATCCGATGCGCGTTCACAGCGCTGCCGGTAAGGGCAGCCCGTGGCTGCAATGTCCTCGGCCGGAGCTTCCCCCTCCACCTGTCTGTCGCGCCGCTCGGCCGGATGCAGGATGGGCCGAGCATCCAGCAAGGCCTTGGTGTAGGGATGACGCGGATGCGCGAAGATGGCCTCGATATCGCCTTCTTCGACGACATGACCCGCGAACATGACCAGCACGCGGTCGGCCACATGCTGTACGACGGAGAGATCGTGCGAGATGAACAGATAGGCCAAGCCCCTGTCCTGCTGGATCTGCTGCAGCAGATTCAGGATCTGAGCCTGTACCGACACATCGAGCGCCGATACCGGCTCATCGAGCACCAGCACTTTCGGCTCGACGATCAGGCTGCGTGCAATGCCGATGCGCTGACGCTGGCCGCCGGAAAACTGGTGGGGATAGCGATCCATGACCGAGGCATCGAGGCCGCACAGGTCCAGCATCTCGGCCACCCGATCGCGGCGCTGACGGCGAGACAGCTCCGGCGCATGCACGCGCAGCCCCTCACCCACACTTTCACCGATACGCATGCGCGGATTCAGGCTGGCATAGGGATCCTGAAACACCATCTGGATATGCCGGCGCAGCGGACGCAATGCGCGCGGCGACATCTCCGTTACATCAACATCGTTCCAGAGGATGCGACCGTGGTCCGCTTCGAGCAGCCGCATGGCCAAGCGTGCGGTCGTCGACTTGCCCGAGCCCGATTCACCGACGATGGCCAGCGTCTCACCCTCCCCAAGCTGCAGCGAAAGCGAGGCCACAGCCGGTCGTGGCGGCGGCTGTCGGCGCATGAAACTCCTGGGCTTGAAGCGCTTGCCGACCTCCCTGAGTTCGAGCACCATGCTCATGCTGGCTCCTTCCCGGCATGCACACAGCGCGCCCGATGGTCGCCCCGCTGCCAGCAGTCCAGTGCCGGATGGGTTTCACAGGCCCCATCGGCCAATGCACAGCGATCAAAAAAACGGCAGCCCCGATGCCAGCGCCCGGGTGGAGGTACCTGACCTGGTATGACGGCCAATGGCCGACCGCGGGCAACCGATTCCGGTCTGCATTGCATCAGGGCCCGCGTATAGGGATGACGCGGATCATCGAAGATATCCCGGACAGGGGCCTGCTCGACGATCTCGCCTGCATACATGACGCAGACATCATCGCACATCTCGGCCACCAGGCCGAAATCGTGCGTGACCAGCAGCATGCCCAGGTTACGCCGCTGCTGCAGCTTGCGCAGCAGCGCTACGATGCGTGTCTGCACGGACACATCCAGCGCGGTTGTCGGCTCATCGGCCAGGATATAGTCTGGATCAGCCGCCATGGCCATGGCAATGAGCACACGTTGGCGCATGCCGCCGGACAGCGCGTCCGGATAGGCGGCCAGCAGGGATTCGCCATCGTGCAGGCCGACATCGGCCAGCAGGCGCAGCGCCCGCTGCTTGGCTTGCGCCTTGTTCAGCTTCAGGTGCAGGCGTATGACGTCCATGATCTGCGTGCCGACCGAGAACACGGGGTTCAGGGCCGTCATCGGCTCCTGGAAGATCATCGCGATGCGGCCGCCGCGTACCTGGCGCAGTGTCTGCTGATCCATCGAGAACAGGCTGCTCCCGTCCAGCAGCACGTCCCCGCCTTCCCGCCTGACCCCCTGATACTCACCCAGACGGAGCAAGGCCTGGGCTGTCAGCGACTTGCCACAACCGGACTCGCCGACCAGGCCGAGCACTCTGCCCGGCTGGATGGCAAGAGATACATCGGTTACGGCCCGAACCGTACGGCCCCTGACCGTCACCGACAGCGAAAGCGAACGCATTTCCAGCATGGGCGGCAGTGTGAACGAGGCGCAAGGGATCGGCAATGCATAAACGATCGCCTAGCGCCTGTGGCCGCGCTCAGCTGATCTCGATGGTTCTGGAGCTGGCCGCGCCGCGCTTGGGCAGACGAATCTTCAGCACGCCGTTGTCCATGCTGGCCTGCACACGATCGGTATCAATATCCCGAGGCAGGCTGAAACTGCGGGCAAACCTTCCGTAGGCCCGCTCGATTCGGTGCACATGCTCCTCCTCGTCTTCCTTGACGTAGGGGCGCTCACCCGAAATGCTCAGCCGTCCTTCATGCATCTCGATGCGGATGTTCTCTTTCTCGACGCCCGGCAGCTCGACATGAATGACCAGGGCATCGCTTGTCTCACGTACATCCACAGCCGGCATCCACGAGCCCTGCTGATGTCTTGCCGACTGCACATCGCCATCCCGAAGCCCCATGAGCGTGCGCTGTATGTCTTCCAGTTCCTGCCAGGGCGACCATCGTACCGTAGCCATGATTTACCACCTCCTATGTTGTTCAAGCCATTTCAGGACTTGCCGTTCCAACGAACAATATTCCTGTAAGGCTTGCGATTACGGGTTTTCAATGAGCAACCCTTATCCACATGCAACGACACGATCGTCAAGATGACAAACGCAAACGATGGTTTTTGTCAATGAGTTATCGTAAGTCACTGAAAAACAAGGCATATTAAGATTGCCTATTTTTTATGCAACATGACCTATGTGACACCAAGTGGCCAAATTACAAGAAATTCGGCGATCTGTTCACAGGGTTATCCACAGCATCTGTGGAAAGTGTGTGCTAGCCGCCCACAGCGGCCGGCGTCACTTCCCCACCCAGCTTGCGGATCTCATCCCTGTAGCGCGCGGCATCCTCGAAGCGCAGGTCAGCCGCCGCCTCCAGCATGCGTCGCTCCAGCTCCCTGATGCGGGCCGTGCGCTCGCTTTCGCTGACCGGCTCGGGCTCGGCGATCTCCGGAATCTCGGCATAATCCATCTCGTAGATCGAGCCCAGGATATCCTTGATTTCGGATTTCACGGTCTGCGGCGTAATGCCATGCTCCCGATTGTAGGCCAGTTGTTTTGCACGGCGGCGACGCGTCTCGCGCATGGCGGCCTCCATGGAGGCGGTCACGGTATCCGCATACAGGATCACCCGCCCTTCGGCATTGCGCGCGGCACGACCGATGGTCTGAATCAACGAGCGCTCACTGCGCAGGAAGCCTTCCTTGTCAGCGTCGAAGATGGCCACCAGCGCCACCTCCGGCAGGTCCAGGCCCTCGCGGAGCAGGTTGATGCCAATCAGCACATCGAATGCGCCCAGGCGCAAATCGCGCAGGATCTCCATGCGTTCGACGGTATCAATGTCCGAGTGCAGATAGCGCACGCGCATGCCCAGCTCGCCCAGGTATTCGGTCAGATCCTCAGCCATGCGCTTGGTCAGGCAGGTGGCCAGCACGCGGTACCCCTTTTCGATGGTTTCATGCGCCGCGCTGACGAAATCGTCGACCTGGTCGCTCGCCGGGCGCACCTCGATCTCCGGATCAAGCAGGCCGGTCGGCCGGATGAGCTGCTCGACCACAACCCCGCCGCTCTTTTCGAGCTCATAGGGGCCAGGCGTGGCCGAGACATAGACAACCTGAGGCACGATGGCCTCGAATTCCTCGAAACGCAGCGGCCGGTTGTCCAACGCGCTGGGCAGCCGGAAGCCGTAATCGACCAGGGTCTGCTTGCGTGAGCGGTCGCCGCGGTACATGCCCCCGATCTGCGGCACGGTCACATGCGATTCGTCGATGATGACCAGCGCATTGCCTGGCAGGTAGTCCAGCAGCGTCGGCGGTGGCTCACCCGGTGCACGGCCGGTCAGATGTCGCGAATAGTTCTCGATGCCGGTGCAATAGCCGACCTCCTGGATCATCTCCAGATCAAACATCGTGCGCTGCTCCAGACGCTGCGCCTCGACCAGCTTGCCCTGCTCATGCAGCTCGGCCAGACGCTCGGCCAGCTCGGCCCGGATCGCATCCATGGCCCGCAGCAATTGCTCGCGCGGTGTGACGAAGTGCGAGGTCGGGAAGAACGTGTATTTGTGCAGTGACTCCAGGCGGCGGCCGGTCAGTGGATCGATGCGCGAGATGGCTTCCACCTCGTCGCCGAAGAATTCGATGCGCACGGCAAAATCCTCGGCATGCGCGGGAAACACCTCCAGCACGTCGCCGCGCAGACGGAACGTGCCGCGATGGAAATCCATGTCATTGCGCTGGTACTGCAGTTCGATGAGCTTGCTGACCGCGGCATGCGGATCGAGCAGGCGTCCGACCTCAGTGTAAAGCAGCATGTTCGCATAGGCTTCTGGGCTGCCCAGGCCGTAGATGCAGGACACCGAGGCCACGATGATCACATCCTCGCGCTCGAGCAGCGCGCGCGTGGCCGCATGACGCATGCGGTCGATCTGTTCGTTGATCGAGGAATCCTTCTCGATATAGGTGTCCGACTGCGGAACGTAGGCCTCGGGCTGGTAATAATCGTAATACGAGACGAAGTACTCCACAGCATTGTCGGGGAAG
>RFHG01000070.1 GCA_003696465.1 Gammaproteobacteria bacterium
CAGCTGTTCAATACCCCGTTCAAGAACGGCAAGACCTATGCCAGCTGCTTCAAGAACGGTGGCAAGGGCATTCGTCAGTACTATCCGTACTACGACCCCAAGACCAAGCAGGTCAAGACGCTCGAGCAGGAAATCAACGAGTGCCGTGTGAAGAACGGCGAGAAGCCGCTGAAGTGGAAGAAGGGTGCGCTGGCCCAGATCTCCGCCTACATGGCCTACACCTCGCGCGGCAAGCCGCTCAGCGTCAAGGTGCCCAATGATCCGGATGCACTGGCCTGGTACGAGCGTGGCAAGCACCACTACTATGCCAAGCGCGGCCAGCTCAACATGGCCTGTGCCGACTGCCACATGTACAACTCCGGCAATCGCATCCGGGCCAACCTGCTGAGCCCCTCGCTGGGTCACCCCACCGGCTTCCCGGTGTACCGCGCCAAGTGGGGCAACCTCGGCACCCTGCACCGTCGCTTCGGTGGCTGCAACAAGCAGGTCCGTGCCAAGCCGTTCAAGGCCCAGAGCGACGAGTACAAGGCGCTCGAGTACTTCCTGACCTACATGAGCAACGGTCTGCCGGTCAATGCACCGAGCTACCGCGAATAATCACGACTTTTCACGGAAGAATCATGGCCCGGCCACTGGCCGGGCCATTTTCTGCTCCGGGGTTGCTGCTTCAAAGGATACCAACACGAACATGAATACCTTGGAGGTAAGAACATGAGCCTGTCGCGCCGCGAATTCCTGCAGGTCCTGGCCACGGCCAGCGCCGCCGGCTTCACCCTTACGGGTTGTGACAATTCACAGCCCAGCAGCACCGCTGCCGGTGTCAAGCCAAAAAAGACACCCAACAACCCCTACGAGCTGCCACCGTTCGGCAATGTCTCGCTTCTGCACTACACCGATTGCCATGCCCAGTTGCTGCCGATCTGGTTCCGCGAACCCCAGGTCAACCTGGGTGTGGGGAGCATGAAGGGGCATCCCCCGCATCTGGTGGGCCATCACTTCCTCAAGTACTACGGCATCCAGCCGGGCAGCCGCGAGGCCCATGCCTTCACCTATCTCGATTTCCCCGAGCTGGCCCGCAAGTACGGCAAGCTGGGCGGCTTTGCCCATCTGGCGACCCTGGTCAAGCACATCCGGGCCCAGCGTCCGGGTGCGCTGCTGCTCGACGGCGGCGATACCTGGCAGGGTTCCGGCACCTCGCTGTGGAGCAATGCCCAGGACATGGTCGATGCCCAGATCCAGCTGGGTGTGGACGTGATGACCCCCCACTGGGAGATGACCTTCGGCGCCGACCGCGTGCAGGAAATCGTGAACAACGATTTTGCCCGCGCCGGCATCGATTTCGTTGCCCAGAACGTGGTCTGGAACGACGAGAACTTCGATCTCGAGGGCGAGCGCGTCTTCAAGCCGTATACCATCCGCGAGATCAACGGCATCCCCGTGGCAGTCATCGGCCAGGCCTTCCCCTATACCCCGATTGCCAACCCGCGCCATCTGATCTCGGCCTGGAGCTTTGGCATCAATGACGAAACCATGCAGGAAGTCGTCAACGAGGCACGCGGGAAGGGTGCCCAGGTCGTGGTCGTGCTCTCGCACAACGGCATGGATGTGGACCTCAAGATGGCCAGCCGCGTCACCGGTATCGACGCCATCATGGGTGGTCACACGCATGACGCGGTGCCCAAGCCCGTGCTGGTGGACAATGCCGGCGGCAAGACCCTGGTGACCAATGCCGGCTCCAACGGCAAGTTCCTCGGCGTGCTCGACCTCGATGTGAAGAACGGCAAGGTGGCCGGATTCAAGTACAGCCTGCTGCCCGTGTTCTCGAACCTGATCGAGCCCGACCCGGCCATGCAGAAGGTGATCGAGAAGCACCGCTCGCCCTACGCCGACAAGCTCAACCAGGAGCTGGCCGTTACCGACGACACCCTGTATCGCCGTGGCAACTTCAACGGCACCTTCGACCAGGTCATCGTCGATGCCCTGATCGATGTCATGGGTGCCGAGATCGCCTTCTCTCCGGGCTTCCGCTGGGGCGTGAGCGTACTGCCGGGCGAGGCCATCACGGTGGATCACGTGATGACCCAGACCGCCATCACCTACCCCAATGTCACGCTCAACTCGATGACCGGCGAGGCCATCAAGAACATCCTCGAGGATGTGGCCGACAACCTGTTCAACAAGGATCCCTACTACCAGCAGGGTGGCGACATGGTACGCGTCGGCGGGCTCAAGTATGCCATCGATCCCAACAAGGACTTCGGCAACCGCATCTCCGACATGACCCTCAACGGCAAGCCCATCGAGGCGAGCAAGAAATATGCCGTGGCCGGCTGGGCCAGCGTGCAGGAGACGCCAATGGGCGACAGCGGGCGTCCGGTCTGGGATGTGGTCATGGAGTACCTGCGTGATCGCAAGACGATCAAGGTCAACGACCTCAACATCCCCAAGCTGAAGAACGTGAAAGACAACCCGGGAATCGAACTCTGAGACCTCCTCAACCCCGGGTCTTGACCAGCCCCGCCGCAAGGCGGGGTTTTTTTGTCTACCTTGCTTGCTAAGATATCGGCCCGAACGAACCGGACCACGAGCATGAAGATCCATCTCAAGGCGCTGGGCTGTCGCCTCAACGAAGCCGAACTGGAACAGTGGGCACGAGAATACACCCTGCGTGGCCACCAGGTGGTCAGTGAACAGGAAGAGGCCGACCTGGTGGTGCTGAATACCTGTGCCGTCACCGGCGAGGCTGCACGCAAGTCGCGCAACCTGATGAAGCGGCTGCACCGTGCCAATCCGCGGGCGCGGCTGGTGGTCAGCGGCTGCCACGCGACCCTCTCGGCAGACGAGGTGGCGCAGACCCTGGGGGTGGATCTGGTGGTCCCCAACAGCGACAAGGAGCAACTGGTCACCCGCTCGCTCGAGGGCATGGAGCCAGGCAGCATGCCGCTGATGGCGACCGAACCGGGCGAGGCCGCCCTGTTCCGCCGTGGCCGGCACCGGGCCTTCATCAAGGTCCAGGACGGCTGCCGTTACCGCTGCACCTTCTGCATCGTGACCGTGGCCCGTGGCGAGGAACGCAGCCGCAGCATCGCCGACATCGTGGACGAGGCCAACCGGCTGCATGCCGAAGGAATCCACGAGATCGTGCTCGCCGGCGTGCATGTGGGCGGTTATGGCAGCGATATCGACGCAGACCTGGCCGGCCTGGTGCGCGCCCTGCTGCAGGACACCGATGTACCCCGCATTCGCTTTGCCTCGGTGGAACCCTGGGATCTGCCCGAGGACTTTTTCTCCCTGTTCGAGAACCCGCGCCTGATGCCGCACATGCACCTGCCCCTGCAAAGCGGTTCGGACGCCGTCCTGCGGCGCATGGCACGGCGCTGCAAGACCGCCCAGTTCCGCGCCCTGGTGGAACGGGCGCGCGAGGCCGTGCCCGGCTTCAATGTCACCACCGATATCATCGCGGGTTTTCCGGGCGAAACGGAGGAGGACTGGCAGCAGACCCTGGCTTTTGTCGAGGAGATCGGATTCGGGCATATCCATGCCTTTACCTTTTCCCCGCGGGAAGGGACCAAGGCGGCCCGATTGCCGGAGCAGATCCCCCACGAGATCCGCAAGCGGCGCACGCGCGAACTGGTGGCCCTGGCCGGGCGGCTGCGGGCCGAGGCCATGAAGGCCCAGCTCGGGAGCGAGACGGAAGTCCTGTGGGAGCGCCCCTTTACCGACGACGCGGGTCGTCAGTGGCTGCAGGGCTATACCCGCAACTATTTCCGGGTACAGGCCCCCGCCGGGACCGCGTCAGCAGAAAACCGCATCCAGCGCGTCGGACTGGTCGACGTGGACGGGGATGCCCTCATCGGTACGGTCAGGGGAGAATAAGGAGAAGGGAAGAAATGGTGGGTCGTGCAGGATTCGAACCTGCGACCATCGCATTAAAAGTGCGGTGCTCTACCAACTGAGCTAACGACCCACGCGAAGCCCGGTATTTTACTCACTCGCCGGTGAAACTCAAGGGGGGCGGCAGAAAAATCTGCCGCCCTTCCTGTTTCCGGATCAGACCGCCTCCAGCTTGCGCAGACTGTTGGGTACCAGCCTGAGATCTGCCAGGGCAGAAATCAGCGCCTTGCCGAAGCTGGCCTCGTCCTCGTAGACGAGCTTGTAGTATTCCACCTTCATGGTCAGCGCACTGCCGAGGATGATGAAGGCCAGATCGATGAAGGAACCCAGGGCCAGGGTCGAGGCACCGGTGATCCCCTGGCCAAAGGTGCAGCCCATCCCCAGGACACCGCCAAGGCCCATCAGCATGCCCCCGATGGCATGGCGCAGGAAGTCCTTGCCGGAGCTGAACCACTCGATGCGAAACTTGCGGAACACCACCGCATACACGAACGAGCCGACCAGCACGCCGGCCGCGGCCATCATGCCAAAGCTGACGAGCAGGGTGGAGAAGGAACCGGCGCCCCAGTGAATGAGATCACCCGAGGGCGAAACAAAGGTGTAGGACTGGGCCGCGGCATGCAGCGGCGGCTGATCCATGAACTCGGCCTCTTCCAGCCAGCTCTGCCCCATCGGCCCGGCCGTGACATACCAGCCGCCGACGATAGCGAGGCCGACCACGGTGCCGCCAAGGATATTGTCGAAACGACCCCGGAAGTCCTCCGAGCGCAGCGCCCAGATGACCACCAGCAGGGCCAGCAGGCCGCCTATGGCATAGCGCAGGGTCATCGGGTTTTCCAGGCCGGCAGCGGCAGCCAGCAGGTCATCCACACTCTGGCTGTGAATGCCCTGGGCGGAGAGGTCGATGAACAGGGGCTGCATCCAGGACAGGAACACGGTGGCCATGAAGTCGGTGTACATCATGAGATAGGCAAAGATGGCCATCATCACCAGGACCACCACCGACTTGAGATTGCCCGCGCCGATGCGCAGGAAGGTCTTGTTGCCGCAGCCGCTGCCCAGCGTCATGCCGATGCCGAACAGCAGCCCCCCCAGCACATAGCGTGGCCAGGCAAACATCGGGGTGCGGTAAGGCGGAAAGGAGTCACTGCCGCTGACGGCCAAATCAGGGGCCACGCGCCCGCTCCACTGCAGCAGCAGCACGCCGATTATGGCCAGCGCCATGGCAAACATCCAGGCACGAAGACGCCCGGTATCACCCATGTTGACCCAGTCGGAGACGGCACCCATGGTGCAGAAATTGGTCTTGTTGGCAACGGCGCCCATGATGGCGGCAATGCCAAAGCCGAGCAGCAGGATTTTCCAGTGTATTTCCATCGGTGATTACCTGTCGATTGCGTTGGTGGTAAGGAACCTGCAAATGCAGGGCGGTAATCCCATGGCAGGAGCAATGTATTATGGTTTTGGTGGATGCCCGCAGGGCATCTGCACAATGTATCAATCCGGGCCCGAAAAATCGACCCCGGGCCGATAGCGGGTCTCGTCCTCCAGCCCTGCATCGAGAAAGCCCTTGCGACGCAGGCGACAGGCATCGCATACGCCACAGGCACGGCCCTGTTCGTCGGCCTGATAGCAGGAAATGGTAGTGCGATAGTCCAGCCCCAGCGCCTTGCCCCGGAGAATGATCTCGGCCTTGCTGAGCTCGATCAGCGGTGCATGCACGGTGAGCTGATGCCCTTCGACACC
>RFHG01000071.1 GCA_003696465.1 Gammaproteobacteria bacterium
ACGGGGTTGACGTCCTGATCCTTTCCGTAGGGGGGAGCCCGCAGCCACTCGCCACGGCGATCCGAAGGTTGCGCCCAGGCCGGATCGTGTTCGTTGTGTCAGATGGCCGTGGTGGTAGCCCCAGTTCGCGCGCGATGGTCGAAGGGCCGAGCATCGACTATGGCGTCGGCTCACAGCCGGGGCCGGGCCTCGCGCATCTGGCGGAATGTCCTGCCGATCGGGACATCGTCGAGGTGCCGCCAGACGACCTGGATCGAGCGTTGGCCCGGATCGACGAATGTATCGCGAGGGAAATTCCGCGCGGCACGGTGGTCGTCGATTATACCGGCGGCACCAAGACAATGACGGCGGCCATGGTGTTGGCAGCCACCGCCCATGCCTCCGTCCGGCTGCAATTCATGGCAGGCCGTCGGTCCGATCTGTCCCGCGTTGCCTCCGGCACCGAAGTTGCGGTCGAAATGCCCGGAGACCTCGTCGGGCTCGGCCGTAGTTTCACCATGATCCGTGATCTCTTCGGCCGTCGCCAATATGGATCTGCGCAGGCCGTGGCTGAGCGTTTGCAGAGGGACATAACCCGCACGGGTCATCGGGCGCCTCGCGCCTGGTCGCGTCGGGCCGAGAGGTGGGTCAAGGCGTTGGCGGTCCTGGAAGCCTGGGACAGGTTCGATCACCGTAAGGCGTGGGCGCTTCTGGCCGACGGCCTCGAGGAGGGAGCTTCCTGGGTTTCGCCCTTCGAAGCATCGCGTCTGGTGGAGCGCCTTCGCGCTTTGGCAGAGAACTCAGGGCGCCCGTCCGCAGTATTGGCCGAAGACCTGTGGCTCAATGCCGTCAGGCGTGCGGACAATGGGCTCTATGACGATGCGGTCGCCCGGCTGTATCGTCTTGCCGAAGCCGCCGTGCAGGCCCGTCTCTGGATGCGACACCGTATCGACGCTTCGCGGGTCGATCGCCGGGATCTGCCAGAAGCTGTGGCATCGAGACTGACGCCGTATCGTGATCGCCGCACGGGCCGGGCGCTCTACAGGCTTGCGCTTTCGGATGCGCATCGACTTCTTTCCAGCAGGGAGGGCAACGATCCCTTCGGTCGCCAATGGCCCGTTGGAAGTCCGCCGCCCTGGCAGGGCAAGCGCAACAACTCGGTCCTGGCCCATGGATTTACCCCATTGACAAGGCAGGACTGGGAAGATGCGCGCAGGTGGTTCGTTCAAATGCGCCCCGTACTGTGGGAGGATCTGCTGGGGCGTCCGACGCTCCAACAATTGCCAAACAACTGGCCCGACCCATGATAGTATCCGACACCGATAGTCCTCCGGTTCCTCGACTGGTCACGTTTCTTGGCACCGGGCAATACCACCCGACCACCTATTCACTTGGCGATGATCTCGCGGAGACGCGCTTCGTGGCGCAGGCGCTGGCTGAAATGGTGAACTGCAAGCGGGTGACCGTGCTGGCGACGGAAGAGGCCGAGCACGCCAACGGGGCCGCCTTGCGCCACGCCCTGGACCGGGACGGGCGCATGGTTGACATGCGACGTATTCCCTCGGGGAAGTCCGAGGCGGAATTGCGCGAACAGTTTCGCATACTGCGGGACACATTGGTCGAGGACACCGAAACGCCCCTCGTCATCGACATAACTCACGGGTTCAGGGCGCAGCCCTTTTTCGCGGCTGCGGGGCTCGCGGTGTTGTCGTCGGCAGGGTGTTTGCCTGAAGACACGCGCATCGTCTATGGCGCATTCGAGGCAAAGGCCGACAACACGACCCCGATCTGGGACTTGTCACCGTTCCTGGACATGATGAATTTTGCTCAGGCGGCGGCCACGTTCCGGCGCTCCGGTGATGCCCGTCCATTGGCTGAAGCGCTCGAAAGGGAACGCCGGCGAATTGCCGACCGTGCTCAGCGGGGCGAGCGGGACTTTGCCAAGACGGGCCTTGTGAAGCCTTTGCGCCGCTTTGCCGCCGATCTTGCCGCTGCGCGGGTGGCCGCGTTGCTGGTGGGTGTGGAGCGCAATGGCAAGTTCGAAGAGCCTTCCGCCCCTGCCCTGCATCGTGCCCTGCGAAAGTGGTGTGACGAATGCGACCGCGATCACCCCGCGCTCGTGCCGCTGATCGACGATCTGCTCGAGATGACCGAGGGCCTGCTCGTGGACGAGGCTGCGGCGCGCGAACAGAGCCTCGCCGCGCCCGAGGCGCGTAGCGCGAGCGCCGCACTGGCGAGGCTCTACCTGAGCTTCGGGCGCCTCATGGAAGCGGCGGCCATTGCCCGCGAGGAAATCGTGAGCAGGATTGCTGCTTCATCGGATGCAGTCCGGGTGGGGCGCAATTCCTTCGACGGCGGGGCGCGTGAGCGTGCTGAACGGGCCGCCACCGATGCACGTGAAGTCCGTAGCCTTCTCAGCTGGCGCAACGATCTTCT
>RFHG01000453.1 GCA_003696465.1 Gammaproteobacteria bacterium
TAGCCTCACAATAATTTCACGACAAATTCTGATAGAATATCAGGCCCTTATCCGCCTTAATCACGAAGGTATCGCGTAGCAAAAATCGCCCTTCTCCTTTAGCCTTTCGCCCTTAGCCGCCTCTGCCGTTACCACGCATACGTCAGCAACACCTCTTCCTGCGTCACCGGATGTTCAGCGATGGCGAGTTCGACCTCCCTGAGGAAGCGCTGCTGCATCTGCGGCAGGGGGCCGCGCAGGGTGAGGATGTTGTTGCCGTGGTCGCCCCAGTAGTAGGTCGGAAAGTCGAGGTTTTCTAGCAGGTACTTCTCCTCCTCGAGGATCTGCAGCGGTGTCGCCTGGATGAACTCGCCGGCTTCGGCCTGCTGCGCCAGCTCGGTGCCAGGCTGCAGCGCCAGGGCCATCGGCGCGATCTGCTCCGGCCTGGTCAGGTTGAGAATCCGCGTGGTCTCGACGATGTGCTCGCGCGAGCGTTCACGGCCGCCGAGGCCGAAAATGAACGACAGCAGCACCTCGATGCCCGCCGCCTTGGCCCTGGCCATTCCCGAGATCACCTCCTCCGGGGTCATCTCCTTTTTGACCTGCTCGAGGATCAGCCGGTCGCCCGACTCGAGTCCGGCGTAGGCGGTACTCAAACCGGCTGCCTTAAGCGCCTTCAGCTCCTCGACCGACTTGCGGTTGAAATCGTTCATGCTGCCGTAGAGGGCAATGTGCCGGCACTCGGGGAAGGTCGCGGTGACCTTGTTCAGCACCTGCAGCAGCTTGTCGGTCTTGAGCGCCAGGACGTTGCCGTCAATGAGAAAGATCGATTCGACGTGGCGGTAGAGGCGCCGCGCCTCCTCGATGTCGGAGTAGACATCCTCGAGATCACACATCCGGAAGCGCTTCTCGCGGAACATGTCGCAGAAGGTGCACTTGTTGTGGGTGCAGCCGAGGGTGACCTGGATCAGCAGACTGTCCGCCTCGATCCAGGGACGGTAGATTTTGCCTTCGTAATGCATGGTGGTCTCCAGAATTCAACCCACGAGCTTCCCCAGCAGTGCCTCGATCGCCTCGA
>RFHG01000454.1 GCA_003696465.1 Gammaproteobacteria bacterium
AGATGGCGCTCGTCGTGCAGGCGCAGGATGTTGCGTTTCCAGTCTCGCTCGGGGTTGCTGTCGAACACCCATCCGGCCTTGGGTCTGGCCGCCGTTTCGGCTGCACTGCTCGAGCTGACCGAGCTGTGGCAGGCCGCGCAGTTCATTTCGTTGCTCACCGGCAGCACCACGTCGGCATGTGCCAGCTCGGTGCCCTGGCTGTCGCGCGCGACCACACGCACCATGGGATAGAAGTTCAGCCCGCCATTGTCGTCATAGGGCGTGAGCGGAATGCCATCGGCGGTAAACCAGTCGTGGCCGGTATCATAGGCCAGCGGGGCCGGGTTGCGCGAAGGCGCGGGATTGCCGGTGAGGCCCACATTCGGCGCCGGCGACTGCCCGAACAGGGGCTGGACATAGTCCCAGAAATTGGTCTTGCCGGCGCTGTAGGTATTGATGGAGCCGGCCGGATCGGCAATGGCCTCATAGGTCAGGGTAACGCCCTGGGTCACACGCTCGTGGGTGCGCCGGTCCACCAGCTGGGCCACCAGGTCATTGTAGGGCGGCAGGATGGAAAACACGGAATAGTCATCGCCATCCATGCAATGCATGCCCAGGTCGTTCCAGGCCAGCAGGGCGTAGTCACCGGCCGCACCGCCCCCGGTACCGCCACCCCCGCCGGCGGTGTCTCCACCCCCGGTGGAATTGTCCCCGCTGCCATTCGTGCCGCCGTGATCACCGCCGGAGTCATCCCCTTCGTCATCATGCGACGTGCCCGATCCGCCATCATGGGCAGCAGTCGCGCCCCCCGTATCGATGGCAGCGGCCTGGTCGGTTCCATTCCCGTCCCCTCCGCCGCAGCCCGACAGCAGCAGGATGGCGAGCAGCATGGGGATCAGTGCCCCGGCTCGGGAATACGTGTTGAAAGACATCATGGCAGCCCTCCCGGTTCTTGCCTGTTGTGCGGGAAGGCTAGCGCCACAAAAACATTCAATAATGTTAAGGAATGCTCATTCCATGCAGGACGGGGCCCTGTCCACGCCCGATATGTGATCGGGGTCACACAGGGTCAGGGAACGCGCGCAGGCCTCGATGCAGTACGCAATCGCGCCGTGCGCGGGATGCCTCCCGGGACTACAGCCAGCG
>RFHG01000455.1 GCA_003696465.1 Gammaproteobacteria bacterium
CCGAGGGACAGGCTCAGGGCGACGTTGTCGCCGGCGGCGTAGGTGGAGCCGAGGTAGGCGGTGCCGACGTTGGCGTCCGAATCCATGATGTCCTGGCCGTTCTGTTCGGTTTCGAAGGTGTAGCGCTCCTGAAACGAAAGGCTGGTGGTCAGCCTGTCGTTGAGGGCGTAGGCCATGCCGACACCGAGCTCAATACTGTCGCCCGGGTCGATCTTGCCGTAATCGCCACCGACATTGCGCTCGAAGTTGATGTAGTAGCCGAGATTGAAATAGAGCACCGCCGGATCCGAGGGGAGGATGCAGTTGGCGCCGAGGGCCAGACCGTAGTGGCCGTTGCCGGTCGGCACTTCGTTGGTGCGCTCCTTGCCGTCGATGACGATGGTCTTCAGTCCGTACGGATCCTTGCCGGTCCGGCTCTTGCCGCGCAGGTAGAAGACGGTCTGGGGCTTCCACCAGTCCAGGTTGCCGAAGGCGTGCCAGAGGATGGAGGCCTCGATGTCTCCCAGCCCGTTGCCGTCGACCCGGTGCTGGGTCAGGTCCGAACCCGAGGGGCCGGTGGCAAAGGTTGTTTCGTCCCGCCGGTAGAGCCAGGGGATTTTGGCCTCGAGCTGAATGCGGTTGGTCAGGCCGTAGCGAACGTTGAGAAAACCGGTGAACAGGTTGCGCTCGACGTCCTCGCTGACGATGTCCCCGAGGACCACCGACTGGAAGATGGTGAAGCCGCTGATGGCGATGCGCGTGCGCGAGGTGTAGCTGTACTGCAGTCCAGGTTCGACGACGATTTTACCTTCAGGCAGCAGAACCCCGCCCTCAGAAATGAGCAGCGCCTCCTGGCTGCGGGTCATCTGCTCGTCGCTCCCTTTGCCTTCATCGTCCCCGCGTCCGCGGGCGGCCAGCTGGGCCTGACTGCACCCGGCCGGGTCGACAGGGGATGCTTTGGTGTCGGGGCAGCGGTCGAGGTGATCGAAGATGCCGTCTCCGTCACTGTCCTGCGGGCAGCCGTTGGTATCGACCGTCAACCCGGAAGGAGTGCCGGGGCAGAGATCGCGGCTGTCCGAAATCCCATCCTTGTCCGCATCCTGACCAAAAAGGTTGAAGGCGACCAGATCGGTTGCCAACCCTGGTTGCGGCACAAAAAGGAACAACATGAACAAGACGGAGGCGGTGGAGAACAGGCGGTGCGGGTAGTGCTGGGTACTCTGACGCATGGCAAATCCCCCTTCACCATTCAGGGCCGGCGTGCCGGCAACCTGCTACGCGTTCGATATCACGGGGCAAGAAACGATAACGAACAAAATTTCAACCTGATACAGCCAGTCTAGCCGGCTTGTGCCTGAATACAAGGTCGGGGCAGTTTCCGGACGGAAACTGCCCCTTGGCGCGCAGGGACGACGGCTGCCGGGGCGCGGGCCGTCATTTATGTTGCCTGTCACTGGCTCATGTTGAGCATTTCGGTCAGGGCCGAGCGCACCCGCTCGGCGGTTGCGGTTTCCTGGACATTGAGCATCCAGAGGTTGATGGCCATGCCGGTGGTGACAATGTTGCCGCTGCCGGGTACCTGGGTCACCTGGAAGGCGCCGCTGCCGCCGGTGAGCCCGCCGTTGATGATTGCCAGGGTTTCGCTGTCCTGGTCGGGGTCGGGCGGGGCGACATCGGTGGTGACGACGGTTTCAACCGTTTCGACCGGCTCCTCCAGACCAACGCTAGGTGGAACCGGCGGCGGTGAATCACTGGCGCAGGGAACGTCCCTGTCATCGTCGACATCGGCGACGATCAGGCTGACATCCCCGCCTCCCTGCTCCTCGCCGAACCCGAAGCTGTAGACGAGGCGCGCCCCGGGGAACCCGGGCGACGGGTCGTCGTGCCGCCAGTAGCCGGTGAAGCTGATCGAGAAGAAGAGGTCGAAGTAGCGGCCCCGGGCCTGGTCGAGGACCGTTTCATCGACCTGGACCAG
>RFHG01000456.1 GCA_003696465.1 Gammaproteobacteria bacterium
GCCTCCATGGCAGCCCTGCGCCGTGCCAGCTCCTCGTCGCTCACGGCAATGCGGATGCTGCGGGCAGGGATGTCGATTTCGATGAGGTCGCCCTCTTCCACCAGCCCGATGGTGCCGCCCTCGGCCGCCTCTGGCGAGACATGACCGATCGACAGCCCCGAGGTGCCCCCGGAAAAGCGGCCGTCGGTGATGAGCGCACAGGCCTTGCCCAGCCCCTTCGACTTCAGGTAGCTGGTGGGGTAGAGCATCTCCTGCATGCCGGGGCCGCCCTTCGGGCCCTCATAGCGGATGATGACGACATCCCCCGGCCGCACCTGGTCCCCGAGAATGGCCTCGACGGCCGCATCCTGGCTCTCGTAGATGCGTGCGGGCCCGGAGAAGGTCCAGATTGACTCGTCCACTCCGGCCGTCTTGACGATGCAGCCCTGCTCGGCGAGGTTGCCGTAGAGGACCGCCAGCCCGCCCTCGCGGCTGTAGGCATGGTCGATGTCCCGAATGCAGCCTGCGGCCCGGTCCAGATCCGGCTCCGGCCAGCGCCGCTCCTGGCTGAAGGCCTGCTGGGTCGACACCCCGCCCGGAGCTGCCAGATAACGGCTACGCGCCTCTTCGCTTGCCGTGTCACGACGGATGTCCCAGCGATCCAGGGCCTCGCCCAGCGTGCTACTGTGCACCGTGGGCACATCGCGGTGGATGAGGCCGGCCCGGTCGAGTTCGCCGAGGATACCCATCACGCCACCGGCACGATGCACATCTTCCATGTGGTACTTCTGGGTGGCCGGCGCCACCTTGCACAGGTTGGGTACCTTGCGCGAGAGCCGGTCGATGTCGGCCATGGTGAACTTGACCTTGCCCTCGTGGGCGGCGGCCAGCAGATGCAGCACGGTATTGGTGGAACCGCCCATGGCAATGTCCAGCGCCATCGCATTCTCGAAGGCCTCGAAGGTGGCGATGCTGCGCGGCAGCACGCTTTCGTCGTCCTGCTCGTAATAGCGGCGGGTGATTTCCACGATGCGGCGCCCAGCCTCGAGGAACAGCTCGCGGCGGTCGGCATGCGTGGCCAGCAGGGAACCGTTGCCAGGCAGGGAGAGGCCCAGGGCCTCGGTGAGGCAGTTCATCGAGTTGGCGGTGAACATGCCGGAACAGGAGCCGCAGGTCGGGCAGGCAGAGCGCTCGATCATGGCCACCTCCTCGTCACTCTCGGTGGGATCGGCCGCGGCCACCATGGCATCGACCAGATCGAGGTGGACTTCCTCGCCATGCAGCTTCACCTTGCCCGACTCCATCGGCCCGCCGGAGACGAAAATGACCGGGATGTTCAGGCGCAGCGCGGCCATCAGCATACCGGGCGTGATCTTGTCGCAGTTGGAAATACATACCAGGGCATCGGCACAGTGCGCATTGACCATGTACTCGACCGAGTCGGCAATGAGGTCGCGCGAGGGCAGTGAATACAGCATGCCGCCATGGCCCATGGCGATGCCGTCATCCACGGCGATGGTATTGAACTCCTTGGCCACGCCCCCGGCCTTCTCGATCTCGCGCGCGACCATCTGGCCGAGGTCCTTCAGGTGCACGTGTCCGGGAACAAACTGGGTGAAGGAATTGGCGATGGCAATGATCGGCTTTTCGAAATCGCCTTCCTTCATGCCGGTTGCGCGCCACAGCGCACGCGCGCCGGCCATGTTGCGACCATGGGTGGTGGTCCAGGAACGATAGGCTGGCATGGGATGCTGCTCCGGATACGGTTCGGGAAGAACCGCATTCTACTCGATCAGCCGTTGCCCAGCATCTCCCCGTCGGGCAGGGGTTCGGAAATCGGGCGCGGACGGCCGACATGGAAGCCCTGGGCATAATCCACCCCCAGTTCGCGCAGAAGCGCAAGGGTCTCGGCATCCTCGACCCATTCGGCCACCACGGTCAGCCCCATCAGGTGGGCCACCTGCACCACCGAGGCCACCATGGCCTGGTCTACCTCGTCGTGAAGCATGTTGCGAATGAAGCCGCCGTCGATCTTGAGGTAGTCGATGGGCAGTTGCTTGAGGTAGGCATAGGAACTCAGGCCGGTTCCGAAGTCATCGAGCGCGAAGTGCGCGCCCCGGTCGCGCAGGCGCTGGATGAACTCGGTCGCACGCCCCAGGTTGCTGATGGCCTCGGTCTCGGTGATCTCGAAACAGACTTCATCCAGATGGATACCGTGGGCCTGCTGCTGCTCGAGGATATAGGCATGCAGATCGGGATCGCCCAGCGAGCTGCCGGAGAGGTTGATCGCCACCCGCCGGCGCAAGGGGGGACAATCCGCCCACAGATCGCTGCGGGCCATGGCGGCAAAGGCATGACCGATGACCCAGCGGTCGATGCGCCCCATCAGGTTGTAGCGCTCAGCGGCCCGCAGGAACTCGTCCGGCCGGATGAGCTGGCCATCCTCCCCTTCCATGCGTACCAGGATCTCGCAATGCCGAACTCCGGCACCATCCTGCGCCAATGCCTGGAGCGGCTGACGATGCAGGCGCAGGCGGCCGTCGTCGATGGCGCGCGAAATGCGCTCGACCCAGCGCATCTCGCCGTGGCGGCGGGCCAGTTCCAGATCGCTGTCCTCGTACACATGAATGCGGTTGCGCCCGGTATCCTTGGCCGTGTAACAGGCCAGGTCCGCCGCGCGCAGGAGCTCGGTCACGCTGTGCACCTCCCGCGGACGGACGAAGACAAGCCCGATCGAAACGCCGACCTGAAACACCCGTCCTTCCCACATGAACCGATAACGTGCCACGGCCTGCTGCAAACGCTCCGCGGTCTCTCGCGCGGTGTGTTCACTGCAGTTGTGCAGCAGCACGCCGAATTCATCGCCCCCAAGCCGCGCCAGCAGATCGTGAGGACCAAGGCAATGGGCCATTTCGTCGGCCAGCTGGCGCAGGAGCTGGTCGCCGGCCAGATGCCCGCAGGTGTCGTTGACCACCTTGAACTGATCGAGATCCAGATACATGAGCGCATGCAGATGCTCACTGCCGGACTCCACCAGCTCGCTGAGGCGCTCCTCGAAGGTCAGCCGGTTGTGCAAACCCGTGAGGGGGTCGTGGCGGGCCTGATAGGCCAGTTGCCGGGTGAGGTCACGATTCTGGCTGACATCCTGCAGCACGAGCACGGTGCCCATCGGCTCCCCACCGTCGTCGCGCATCACGGCGGCCGTGGCAGCAACCGGATTCAACTCGCCGTTGCGCCGCACCAGTGCGCCGTCACCGTGCAGACGCGCAGGCTCGCCGGTGCGCAGGGTCTGCAGAACGGGCGAAACCAGCGGCTCGCCCGTCTCCTCCTCGCACAGCTCGACGACCTCCTCGAGCGGTCGTCCCTCGACCTCGAACAGACGCCAGCCGGTCAGGCTTTCGGCCACCGGGTTCATGTAGCGGATATCGCCACGGATATCCGTGGTGATGACCCCGTCGGCAATCGCCCGCAACGTGACCTCGGCCCGTTCCTTCTCTTCACTGAGCTGGGCGGCAGCAAGGCGCAGGGCCTCGCGCTGCTCGTACTGTCGGTCCAGCATGCGATTGATGAAGCGGGCCAGAAACCCGAACTCGTCACTGCGCTGCTCGTCGAAGCGCAGCCCCTCCTCGCCATTGCCGATGGCCTCGGCGGTTTGCACCATGCGGTCGAAGGGCTCGGTCAGGAGGCGATCCAGAATCAGCTTCAGCAGGAGGCCAAAGGCCATCACCACCAGGCCCACCGCCAGAATGATGTTGCGGCGCAGATCGAACAGGGCCTCGGATTCC
>RFHG01000457.1 GCA_003696465.1 Gammaproteobacteria bacterium
CCCATCTTGCGTCCGGGGCGGGCCTCGCGCTTGCCGTACAGGTGCAGCTTGGCGGAGGGATCCTCCAGCAGGCCCGCCCAGCGCGGCGCATCGTCGCCCCACACGTCTCCAAGCAGGTTGACCATCACCACCGGCGACAGCAGCCGGGGCTCGCCAAACGGCAGACCGCAGACCATGCGCACCTGCTGCTCGAACTGCGAAGTGACGCAGGCATCGATGGTGTAATGACCGCTGTTGTGCGGGCGCGGGGCAATCTCGTTCACCAGCAGCTCACCCTGACGGGTGAGGAAGAACTCCACCGCCATCACGCCCACGTAGTCCAGTGCTTCGGCCAGCCGGCGGGCCATGCCGCGTGCCTGCTCGGCCACCGCATCCTCCACCCGCGCAGGGACGATGCTGGTATCGAGGATGCCGTTGCGATGAATGTTTTCGGCCACCGGGTAGCAGAGGGCTTCGCCCGCAGCAGAGCGAGCCACCACCACCGACACCTCCAGCGCCAGATCGACCCGCTGTTCGAGGACGCAGGGCACCCCGTCCATGGCGCGGAAGGCGGCCAGGGCCTGTGCCGTATCTTCCACCACGTACTGGCCCTTGCCGTCGTAGCCGAAGGCAGCGCGCTTGAGGATGGCCACCCCGTCGATGGCCTGCATGGCAGGCGCCAGCTCATCCTCCCGCTCGACCACGCGGAAGGGAGCCGTGGCCAGACCGCTGTCGCGGATGAAGGTCTTTTCCCGGATGCGGTTCTGGGTCGTCTCCAGGGCCGTTGCGGAAGGACGCACCGGGCAATGCGCGGACAGCTTGCGCAGCGTCTCCGCCGGAATGTTCTCGAATTCGGTGGTGACCGCAGCACAACTGCGGGCCAGTTCCTCCAGCGCCCAGTCGTCATGATAGGCAGCATGGATGTGCTGGTCGGCCATGCGCCCCGCAGGGCTGTCCGGGTCGGGGTCGAGCACGACGACGTGATACCCCATGGTGCGCGCGGCAACGGTGAACATGCGGCCGAGCTGACCGCCACCGAGCATGCCCAGGGTGGCTCCCGGCAGAATCATCTTCACCCCTCCGGCGGCAGTTGCATGGCCAGCGCGGCCTGCCGCTGTTCCTCGCGGAAGGCAGCCAGCCGCTCGGCCAGGGCCACATCTTCGGCCGCGAGCAGGGAGACGGCAAACAGGCCGGCGTTGGCGGCACCGGCCTCGCCTATGGCAAAGGTGGCCACCGGTACGCCCTTCGGCATCTGCACGATGGAGTAGAGGGAATCCTGCCCCTTGAGATAGCGGCTCGGTACCGGTACGCCGAGTACCGGCAGCGTGGTCTTGGCGGCCAGCATGCCCGGCAGGTGCGCCGCACCGCCGGCACCGGCAATGATGCAGCGCAGGCCGCGTTCGCGCGCGGTTTCAGCATACTCGAACAGCAGATCGGGGGTGCGGTGGGCGGAGACGACGCGGTATTCGTGGGGCACGCCAAACCGCTCGAGCTGCTCCACGGCCAGACGCATCACCGGCCAGTCGCTGCTGCTGCCCATGACCACCCCAACCAACGGCTTGCTCATGCTGTGCTCCCGTTTCCGGAAAAACCGGGCATTGTACACCAAGCGCAGGCGTGGCCCCTACTGCTGGCAACCGGGGCAGAGATAGCAGGCCTGTCCCGCATCCCGGACGAGCAGGATCGTGTTGCCGCAGACGCGACAGGGCAGGCCCGCCCGCCGAAACACGAAGAAGCGCGCCTCCTCGAAGCCCGCGCCGGCGTCCATCAGCGCGCGGGCATCGGCCTCGTCCTGAGTAATGCCGCCCGTGCGGAGGGAACGGCGGGGCAGCTCGAGCATGGCGCGGGCCAGCCGCTGCAGATGCTCCGGCCCCAGGTCGGCCGGCCGCAGCTCCGGACGCAGGCCGGCCGCATACAGGATCTCGCACCGCAGATAATTGCCCAGTCCGGCCACGAAGCCCTGGTCCACCAGCAGAGTACCCAGCCGCCGCCTGCGAAAGTCGGGCGACAACAGCCGCGCGACCAGCTCCTGCTCGTCCAGTCCCCCCAGCACATCCGGCCCCAGACGGGAGAGAAACGGGTGCACCGCCTCCTGCTCCGGGGTCAGCACGGCAATCTCCGAGGCGCTGTAGAGCAGGGCCCGGTGTTTCTCGCCTTCCAGCGCCAGGCGCAGCTGCCGCCGGGTTTCCGGCAGGGTGCCGGCCGGAACGATCATCCAGCGCCCGTAGAGCTGGTTGTGCGAATAGATACTCAGCCCATTGTCGAAGCGAGAGAGCATGGCCTTGCCCCGCGTATCCACGCGCAGCAGTCGGACATTGCGGAAGGCCGGCTCGTGCCGTTTCAGCGGCTCGAGGCCAAAACGCACCCGGAGCACGCGCCGGCCGGCCAGGACCTGCTCGATGCGATCGGCGGCACGCCGGATTTCGGGACCTTCGGGCATGGGTTTCCTTCACTGCAGTGGCAACGCGGGCGCAGGCATCGGGCGGATAATGCTACCCGATGCCACGATCCGCAGCACGGGCCGGCGCAGAAGCCACTGCCACAGATGCAGAAAGGCCCCGCCGAAGCGGGGCCCGAGGGTGACAACGATGTCGTCGGAGGAGTATCCGATTACATCATGCCCATGCCGCCCATGTCGCCCATGCCACCGGCGCCTGCGGGGGCAGCCTCTTCCTTCGGAATCTCGGCAACCATCGCCTCGGTGGTGATGATCAGGGCGGCCACGGAGGCAGCGTTCTGCAGCGCGGTACGGGTGACCTTGGTGGGATCCAGGATACCCATCTCGATCATGTCGCCGTACTCGCCGGTGGCCGCGTTGTAGCCGAAGTTGCCTTCGCCCTCGGCCACCTTGTTGAGCACCACGGAGGGCTCGTCACCGGCATTGGCACAGATCTGGCGCAGCGGCTCTTCCATCGCGCGGCGGGCGATGTCGAGACCGACGTCCTGATCCTGGTTGTCGCCCTTGAGGTCGGCAATCGCGCGGGAGGCGCGCACCAGGGCGACACCACCACCGGGCACCACGCCCTCTTCCACGGCCGCGCGGGTCGCATGCAGGGCATCCTCGACGCGGGCCTTCTTCTCCTTCATTTCGACCTCGGTGGCGGCACCCACCTTGATCACGGCCACGCCGCCGGCCAGCTTGGCCACGCGCTCCTGCAGCTTCTCGCGGTCGTAGTCGGAGGTGGCCTCCTCGATCAGGGCACGGATCTGCTCGACGCGGGCCTTGATGTCGGCCGGAGAACCGGCGCCGTCGATGATGGTGGTGTTCTCCTTGGTAACCACCACGCGCTTGGCACCGCCCAGATCCTCGATGGTGGCCTTCTCCAGGCTCATGCCCAGCTCCTCGGAGATCACCTGACCGCCGGTGAGGATGGCGATGTCCTGCAGCATGGCCTTGCGGCGCTCGCCGAAGCCCGGTGCCTTGACGGCACACACCTTGACGATGCCGCGGATGTTGTTGACCACCAGGGTAGCCAGGGCCTCGCCCTCGACATCCTCGGCGATGATCAGCAGCGGACGACCCTGCTTGGCCACGCCCTCGAGCACCGGCAGCAGGTCGCGAATGTTGCTGATCTTCTTGTCGTGCAGCAGGATGAAGGGGTTCTCCAGCTCGGCGGTCATGGTCTCCTGCTTGTTGACGAAGTACGGAGACAGGTAACCGCGGTCGAACTGCATGCCCTCGACGACATCCAGCTCGTTCTCGAGGCCGGAACCCTCTTCAACGGTGATCACGCCTTCCTTGCCCACCTTCTCCATGGCCTCGGCAATGATGTTGCCGATGTCCTTGTCGGAGTTGGCGGAGATGGTACCCACCTGGGCGATGGCATTGGTGTCGGCGCACTCCTTGGAGATGCCCTTCAGGTGTTCCACGGCAGCGCCCACGGCCTTGTCGATGCCGCGCTTGAGGTCCATCGGGTTCATGCCCGCGGCCACGGCCTTCATGCCCTCGCGGACGATGGCCTGGGCCAGCACGGTCGCAGTGGTGGTACCGTCACCGGCGATATCGGAAGTCTGCGAGGAGACCTCCTTCACCATCTGCGCGCCCATGTTCTCGAACTTGTCTTCCAGCTCGATCTCCTTGGCCACGGAGACGCCGTCCTTGGTCACGGTCGGCGCGCCGAACGACTTGTCGAGCACCACGTTGCGGCCCTTCGGGCCCAGGGTCACCTTGACCGCGTTGGCCAGGATGTTGACCCCCTTCACCATGCGTGAACGGGCGTCATCACTGAACTTGACTTCTTTTGCACTCATTTCCTCTACCTCTTCCTGTATCCGGTTGCCTGCGCTTATTCAAAAACGGCGATGATCTCGTCCTCGCGCATGACGAGGTACTCCTCGCCATCGACCTTGACGGTGGAGCCGGCGTACTGGCCGAACAGCACCTTGTCGCCGACCTTCACGTCGAGCGGACGCACCTCGCCATTGTCGAGGATCTTGCCGTTGCCCACGGCAACGACCTCGCCCTTGCTGGGCTTCTCGGCGGCGGTATCGGGGATGATGATGCCACCGGCCGTCTTCTGTTCTTCCTCCATGCGCTTGATGACCACGCGATCATGCAAAGGACGAATCTTCATCGGTTGTGTACTCCTTGGATCGGTATGACTCGGGTTGTCTGTTGTTAGCACTCAAGCTTGGTGAGTGCCAATCATAGTCAGCGGCAGCCTCAAGTCAAGAGCCGACCGCTCTGCAAGCGGCAGTTGGGGACGA
>RFHG01000458.1 GCA_003696465.1 Gammaproteobacteria bacterium
TACGAGGATGCCAAGCTGACCATGATGGAGTTCTCGCCCGGTTTCGAGCTCTACGAGCACATTACCCAGCCTGCCGATCCGCTGCTTGGCTGACTGCCGACAGGGCACGGTCGAAGACCTCGATGCCCGCCCCTTCACACGGCCCCTCGGTGCTCAGGATCCTGCGCCAGGCCCGCGCTCCCGGCAGACCATGAAACACGCCCATGAGATGACGCGTCATGTGCCGCAGGGCGGTTCCGGCCTCGAGTTCCTGCACGATGTAGGTCCGGTAGCAAGACATGACCTCGAACGCATCCGGCACCGCGTGCGCATCGCCGTAAAACAGCCGATCGACATCCGCCAGCAGCATGGGCGCATGATAGACCGCACGCCCCAGCATTGCGCCGTCAACGAACTCCAGATGCTCCAGTGCTGCCCCCACGGAAGTCAATCCGCCGTTGATGATGATCTCGAGGTGGGGCCGTTCGCGCTTGAGCCGATGCACGCGGTCGTACATCAGGGGAGGAATCTCGCGATTTTCTTTTGGACTCAGGCCATCCAGCCAGGCCTTGCGGGCATGAACGATGAAGGTATTGCAACCACCCTGCTCATGTACGATATCGACGAATCTGATCAGGTCGTTCCAGTCATCCTGCTGATCGATACCGATGCGGTGCTTGACCGTTACCGGCAAATCGACGGCATCGCGCATGGCCAGGATGCACTCCGCTACCCGTTCCGGGGTCGCCATCAGGCAGGCACCAAAGGCGCCCCCCTGCACCCGGTCGCTGGGGCAGCCGACATTGAGGTTGATTTCGTCATAGCCCCAGGCCTCCCCCATGCGCGCGCATTCCGCCAGCGCCACGGGGTCACTGCCCCCAAGTTGCAGGGCAACGGGATGCTCGGCGGGATCAAAGCGCAGGTGGCGTTCGGCATCGCCATGCAGCAGGGCCGAGGTGGTGACCATTTCGGTATACAGCCAGGCATGACGCGATACGAGCCGGAACAGATAGCGCGCATGGCGGTCGGTCCAGTCCAGCATGGGCGCCACACAAAACCGCCGCGAGGGGAATGACCGTCCGGTATTCATGACCGCCCCCCCAGAGCCGGGAATCAGACCTGGCCGGTACCGGCATAACGCTTGCGCAGCCAGTCGAACAGCCCCAGCAGGCCCATCGCTTCGCCACCCTCCGGCCGCCCCGGACGGGCCCGCTGGTTCCAGGCCATGAGATCGAAATGCATCCATGGCGTGGACTCCTCCACGAACCGCTGCAGGAACAGCGCGGCGGTAATGGCGCCCCCAAAGGAGCCGGTGCTGCAATTGAGCAGATCCGCGATCCGGCTCTTCAGCTGCTCCTCATAGGGGGCATGCAGCGGCAGCTGCCAGACAGGGTCGCTCCACGCCTGCGCATGCTGCACGACTTCTGCGGCCAGCGCATCGTCATTGCTGAACAGGGCCGGCACCTCGGTGCCGAGGGCCACCCGGGCCGCCCCGGTCAGCGTGGCAAAGTCCAGCAGCAGCGCCGGCGATTCGCTGCAGGCCTCGGCCAGTGCATCACACAGCACCAGCCGTCCTTCGGCATCGGTGTTCTCGATTTCCACCGTCAGTCCCTTGCGGGTTCGCAGGACATCGCCCGGGCGAAATGCATTGCCGGAAACCGCATTCTCGACCGCCGGCACCAGCACCCGCAGACGAACCGGCAGCCGCATCGCCATGATCATCTCGGCGAGCCCCAGGGCATGCGCCGCACCGCCCATGTCCTTCTTCATCAGGCGCATGGCATTGGCCGGCTTGAGATCCAGCCCGCCGGAATCGAAACACACCCCCTTGCCCACCAGGGTCAGCAACGGCGCCCGCGGATCGCCCCACCACAGGTCCAGCAGCCGGGGCGCGTGAGTGCTGGCACGGCCAACGGCATGAATGGCCGGATAGTTCTGTTGCAGCAGATCCTCTCCGCAGATCTCGTTCCATTCGGTCCCATGCCTGTCTGCCATCTCGGCCATCGCAGCGGCCAGGTGTTCCGGCATCATGTCCTCTGCCGGGGTATTGACCAGGTCGCGTACCAGCGTGATGCCTTGCGCCAGTCGCTCGACTTTCTCCCGCACGGCAGCAGGCACGACCAGCTCCGGCCGGGGTTCACTCGTGGGTTCACTGCGATAGCGTTCAAAGTGGTAACTCCCGAGCGCCCAGCCCAGGGCAAGGCGGTCGATCTCGTCTGCTCCGGCACCGTTGCTATCGAGCTTCCACCTGCCTGCAGGGAGGCGGGCGGGCAGGTCGCCCAGCGTCCAGGTATCGATTTGGTCGACTACCAGCAGGGCCGACTTCAGCCGGCCCTCGGCATCCTGCAGCAGTGCCAGATCGCTCTCGCATCCGCGGAAACCGGTCTCGTCCAGCCAGCGCCGATCGCGAGGATCCAGGCGGCTACTGTGGGCTTTCCACTCGCGTGTGGGGACAAGGACGAGGGGACGGGCATCTGCAGCATCTTCGGTCAGCAGGCAATTCATGGAAGGAAATCTCTTGGCCAGGGAATCATGAGGCGTGCGCTTCGGATAGAATAGAGATTCCCCGAAGGATGAACAAACACATGACCCCTGCCCTGGAACTCGTCGATGTCCGCAAGGTGTACCGCACCGGCCTGGAGGCCCTGAAGGGTCTCAGCCTGAGTGTCGAAGCCGGCGATTTCTATGCCCTGCTCGGCCCCAATGGCGCCGGCAAGTCCACCACCATCGGCATCATCACCACCCTGGTCACCAAGACCTCCGGCACCGTGCGCGTGTTCGGCCATGACATCGACCGCGCAGCTCGCGAAGCCAAGCGTTGCATCGGGCTGGTACCGCAGGAGTTCAATTTCAACATCTGGGAGCCGGTCGAGGAAATCGTTGTCAACCAGGGCGGCTTCTACGGTATACCGCGCAAGACCTGCCTGCACCGCACCCGGGAACTGCTGGAACAACTGGAACTGTGGGACAAGCGTCGCGAACCGGCGCGCGAGCTGTCCGGCGGCATGAAACGGCGCCTGATGATTGCGCGCGCCCTGATCCATCAGCCGCAACTGCTGATTCTCGACGAGCCAACGGCGGGCGTGGACATCGAGGTAAGGCGCGGAATGTGGTCCTTCCTGACCGAGCTGAACCATCAAGGCACCACCATCATCCTCACCACCCATTACCTTGAAGAGGCCGAGCGCCTGTGCCGCAACATCGGCATCATCGATCATGGCGAGCTGATCGAAAACACCAGCATGCAGGCCCTGCTCGCCGAGATTAACATGGAGACCCTCATCATCGACCTTGAGCAACCCGTCGAACACCTGCCGATGATCGAGGGCGCCGCCCTGCGTCACCGCGATACACTCAGCCTTGAGGCCGATGTATTTACCGGCAGGGTCAATGAACTGTTTTGCGGGCTGCAACAGGCCGGTATTCGTGTGCGCAGCATCCGCAACAAGAACAATCGGCTGGAGGAGCTCTTCATGTGCCTGGTCAGCGAGGACCGCAAGCAACGGAACGCAGGAAGCGAAGCATCATGAAAACTGCATGGGTTGCCTTCCAGACGCTGCTGATTCGCGAGTTTCTGCGCTTTCTGCGCATCTGGATGCAGACCATCCTGCCGCCCGTGATTACCACGGCACTTTATTTCGTGATTTTCGGCAAGCTGATCGGCAACCAGATCGGTGACATGGACGGATTCTCCTATATGGATTATATCGTCCCCGGCCTGATCCTCATGTCGGTGATCACCAACGCCTATGCCAATGTGGTGTCCTCCTTCTATCAGGCCAAGTATCATCATCACATCGAGGAGATCCTGGTCTCGCCTACACCCAACTTCGTCATCATCGCCGGTTATGTTGCCGGCGGCATTGCCCGCGGGCTCACGGTCGGGGTGGCAGTGATGCTCGTTGCCTTTCTCTTTACCGAGGTGCGCTTCGAGCACCCCTGGCTTGCGCTGGGTATTGCCATTCTGACCTGCATCCTGTTCTCGCTGGGCGGGCTCATCAACGCCATCTATGCCAACTCGTTCGATGACATTTCCATCATCCCCAACTTCGTGCTGACCCCCTTGACCTATCTCGGCGGGGTATTCTACAGCGTCTCCATCCTGCCGCTCTTCTGGCAGAAGGTCTCCCTCTTCAATCCGGTGCTGTACATGATCGACGGCTTCCGCTTCGGCATGCTGGGCCATAGCGACATTCGCCTGTCCACATCCTTTTTCATCATCATGCTGTTCATCGTCGTGCTCTACGGCTGGTGTCAGCTGCTCCTGCGACGCGGAACCGGCTTGCGTTCATGAATCCGGTCCGGCCCTTCCTCGTCGTTGGCGCAGGGCTTGCCGGCAGCACCGTAGCCCGCGCCCTGGCAAACCGGGGGCATTCCGTAATCGTGGTCGACTCGGCCAGGACACCGGCTGCCGGCACTTCGGGCAATCCCGCCGGGCTGTTCATGCCGGTGCTGGAACGAGCGCCCTCCGCACGGGAGCGGCTCTATCTGGAAGCCCTGGCCTCCCTGCATGATCTGCTCGAGGAAATCGGCATGCCCCGCACCTATCAGCAGGATGGCGTGCTGCACCTGCCCCGCGATGCCAGGCAGGCCGAGCGGTTCCGGACGATTCTCGACACACGCAAGGACCTGGCCGGAATCGTCGAATCCGGCCAGCCCCGCTTGCCACCCGAGGCAAGCGGGCACCCTCATGCAGAGGACGCCCTGTTCTACCCTGGAGGCGGCTGGCTGTCTCCAGCCGGACTGTGCCACAACCTGCTCGAGCATTCCGGTATCGAATGGGCAGGCGGCTGTGCCATCAGGCACTTGTCGCGCAACGGGGCACATTGGACCCTGACATGCGACGACGGACGCCGGATCACCGCTGAACACGTCATCCTCGCCTGCGGAAGCGGATGTCTCGGTCTGGACCATGCCGCCTGGCTACCCTGGCACCTGGTGCGCGGACAGGTTACGCGTGTACGCCACGCCGGGCTGGCCTCCCTGCCCTGCCCGGTGACGGGCATGGGCTATGTCATTCCCCTGGGCACGCAGGAAGCCCTCACGGGTGCGACCTATCGCAGGGATCGTCTGGATACGACACCCGATCCGCAGGAGGATCAGGAAAATCTCGAACACGTGGTGCAATTGCTGCCTGGACTCGCAGCCCGGCCGAAACCGGTGGATTCACGCGCTGGCCTCCGTACCGTTCTGCCGGGGCGCCTGCCGGCATGCGGCCCCCTGCTCCCCCCGCAGAAACTGCGGTCGGGAAGAAAGCCGGTCACCTATGCGAACCTGTGGATAACGGCCGGTCATGCCTCGCGCGGCCTGCTCACAGCACCGCTGTGTGCCCAAATCATTACGGCCGGGCTTCTCAACGAGGTAGTCCCTGATACGGCCGGCCTGCTTGACCCGGCACGCTTTCTGAAACGCGATTGAACCCCCACCACGCAAAAGGGATAATGGCGCACACTTGGCGGATACTCACAAGGAGCACGGGGTGTCGGATACACCAGCGGGAAAGACCCTGTCCATCATCGGACTCGGCTATGTCGGCCTGCCACTGGCGGTCGAATTTGGAAAACACTACCGGACCATCGGTTTCGACATCAACGCACAGCGCATCGCGGAACTCCAGTCCGGACATGACAGCACGCTGGAGGTTTCGCCCGAAGAGCTGGCCGAGGCCCGACACCTGGAATACAGCTCGGATCCCGAGGCCCTGCGCGCGGCCGATATCCATATCGTCACCGTCCCCACCCCCATCGATCGTCACAAGCGCCCGGACCTGACCCCCTTGATCCGGGCCAGCGAGACGGTAGGTCGCATCCTCAAGCCTGGCGACATCGTGATCTACGAGTCCACCGTCTATCCTGGCGCTACCGAAGAAGACTGTGTGCCGGTCCTGGAGCGCGAATCCGGGTTGCGCTTCAACACGGATTTCTTCGTTGGCTACAGTCCGGAGCGCATCAATCCCGGAGACAAGGAACACCGGGTCACCAACATTCTCAAGGTGACCTCGGGCTCGACTCCGGAAGTGGCGAAGGAAGTCGATGCGCTGTATGCCAGCATCATCGAGGCCGGAACGCATCTTGCTAGCAGTATACGCGTTGCCGAGGCAGCCAAGGTCATCGAAAACACCCAGCGCGACGTGAACATCGCCCTGATCAACGAACTCGCACTCATCTTCAACCGCATGGGCATCGACACGCTGGAAGTGCTGGAGGCTGCAGGTACCAAGTGGAACTTCCTGCCCTTCCGCCCGGGGCTCGTGGGTGGGCACTGCATTGGCGTCGACCCGTATTATCTTACCCACAAGGCCCAGGAGATCGGCTATCACCCGCAGGTCATCCTGGCCGGACGCCACATCAACGATGGCATGGGCAGTTATGTGGCCGAGCAGGTCGTCAAGATGATGACCCAGCGGCGCATCCATGTGGTCGATTCCAACATCCTGGTCCTTGGCCTCACCTTCAAGGAAAATTGCCCCGATCTGCGCAACACGCGTGTGGTCGATATCATTGCCGAACTCGAGAGCTATCACGCCCATGTCGATGTCCACGACCCCTGGGTCGATCCCGAGGAAGCCCGTGCCGAGTATGGCATCAGCCCTGTTGGTGAGCTGGAAGAAGGCCGTTACGATGCCATCATCCTGGCCGTGGGGCACCGGCAGTTCCGCGAGACCGGGATCGAACGCCTGCGTGCGCTGGGCCGCCCCGGCCATGTGTTCTACGATGTCAAGAGCCTGTTCCCTCGTGAGCAGGTCGATGCCCGACTCTGAGGTAACCCTGCAATGAAGATTCTCGTGACCGGTGCCGCCGGTTTCATCGGCTCCGCCCTTTCCCTCCGCCTGCTCGAGCGAGGAGACGAGGTCATCGGCGTCGACAATCTCAACGACTATTACGACCCGGAACTGAAGAAGGCCCGTCTGGCGCGGACGCTCGAATACGAAAATTTCACCGATGTCAGGGCCTCGATCGAGGATGCCGAGGCGATGGAACGGGTATTCCGGGAACACGAACCCCAGCGGGTGGTCAACCTGGCGGCCCAGGCTGGCGTGCGCTATTCACTGGAGAATCCGCGCGCCTACATCGATACCAACATCGTTGGATTTCTCAACATCCTGGAAGGCTGCCGGCATCACGGGGTCGAGCACCTGGTCTATGCCTCCAGCAGTTCGGTCTACGGAGCCAATACCCGGCTGCCCTTCAGCGTGCACGACAATGTCGACCATCCGGTCAGCCTGTACGCAGCTTCGAAGAAGAGCAACGAGCTCATGGCGCATACCTACAGCCACCTGTTCAACCTGCCGACCACCGGGCTGCGCTTCTTCACTGTCTACGGCCCCTGGGGACGGCCCGACATGGCCCTGTTCCTGTTTACCCGCAAGATTCTGGCCGGCGAACCCATCGATGTCTTCAACTACGGGCACCACAAGCGGGATTTCACCTATATCGACGACATCGTGGAAGGCGTGATTCGCACCCTGGACCATGTGGCACAGCCCAATCCGGAGTGGGATGGCAGCGCCCCGGATCCGGCAACAAGCAAGGCGCCCTGGCGGATCTATAACATTGGCAACCACCAGCAGGTGGAACTGCTGCGCTACATCGAGGTGCTGGAGGATTGCCTCGGTCGCAAGGCGGAAAAGAACCTCCTGCCCCTGCAACCCGGCGATGTGCCCGAGACCTTTGCCGATGTCTCGGATCTGATCCGGGATGTGGACTACCGGCCGAACACGCCGGTAGAAGAAGGCATACGCCGGTTTGTCGAGTGGTATCGGGAATACTATCGCGTGTAAAACACGCCATGGGAGAGCAATCCGGGAAGGCCACCATGGCCTTCCCTGGGAGTTGCCGTATCAGGAATCGAGATAGTGGAAGGCGCGGGTAAAGGTGTTGACAAACTTCAGGTCCAGCCCTTCCTCGGTCCGGCGATGAATGTACACCGGCAACCGATAGAGCCGCTGCCCCTTGCTGTCGCTCAGGGTGAACTCAACCTCCAGATAGGCATTGCGCGCAATGGAAAGGTCGCCTGCGAGCACGAACAGGCCATCGGGCCCCAGTTGGGTCGCATGGCAGGCCATGCAAGGAAAACCGTGACAGAAGAGCGTCACTTCCAGGTTGACGGGCTTGCGCTCCTGATCCGAGGCGGCGGCATTCTCCAGCGCCTCGACATCGAGCACCTTGGCATCGACGAGTGTATCGTATCCGAACATGTTCCCTCCTTTACCCTTGATTTTGCTCCCGGCGTGTCTATCTGGATTTCCTTTCCGCGAGCATCAAGTATATGCTGAAATCTTGTAACAAACCGGTTTTTGTGACGCAGTTCCGGTTTTTTTGATACCCGGGCTCCACTTTTTTCAGGACTCATGCAGCATTCCATGCCAGACCCTACCGCCTTCTCCCCCAAGCACCTCCCCTTGTGGCTCACTGGCGGGGCCCTGCTGCTGGGCCTGATCCTGTCGGCCCAAACCGTGCGCGACCTGTATCGCCTCTACTCGGAGCCCGCGGCAGGGCGTACCGGCACTGTTGAGGCCATCCCCCGGCCGCTCCCCCCGACGGATGAGCCCGGCACCCCTGCGCAATCTGATGCCAGGATGGATCCGGGCCCGCGCATTGCTGCCCGCCACCTCTTTGGCAATGCCGGCCAGACAGGTGCCCCGCCTGCCGGCCGGAAGGCCCCGCCCACCCGGCTCAATCTCAAGCTGCGTGGCGTGCTTGCCCTGGGTAACGGCAAGGGGGTGGCCCTGATTGTCGGATCCGGACGGGGAGAACAGGTCTACGCCCCGGGTGACGAGATCCTATCCGGCGTTCGGCTTCAGGCCGTTCACGCGGATCATGTCATCCTTGTCCGCAATGGTGTCGAAGAGCGACTGGACCTGCCCAAGGGCCCCCCTGCCTTCAGTCTGGCCGAATCGGCCCCGGGCCTTGCCGGAGGCAGCAGCCCCCCGCCGGCCCGTGCCCTGCGCCAGTTACGCCGCCAGGCCGTAGCCAACCCCAGCCGGCTGGGCCAGTTGATCCGTATTGCACCTGCACGCCGGGATGGCAAACTCATCGGCTACCGGATCGATCCACGCGGCAACCAGCCCCTGTTCGGTCAGCTCGGGTTCCAGCCAGGCGATGTCGTTATTGCGGTCAATGGCACCCGACTCGACGATCCGCGCAAGAACCTGAAGGTCATGCGCGACCTCATGCAGGCCAGGCGGTTCGATATCACCATCCTGCGCGATGGCCAGGAGCTGCAGATCAGCCAGAGTCTGGAATAGAACGCCCCGCAAGATCACGACAATTCATGCAGATAGCTCAACTTTTTACCCTCTTGCATTAGCTTGAACGCGCATTCGATGCTAGGATTGGCGGGGATGGAACTGCCGAAGAGACTCCGCTTGATGACCGTCCGCCGGTTTTGCGCCTGCCTGCTCGTGCTCGGGCTCATGTTCGCCGGTACCCTGCAGGCCGGGGGTACGGCCACGCTCAACCTCAAGGATGCGGATATCCGTACCCTGATCCGCACGGTGGCCGAAATCACCGGACGCAACTTCGTCATCGATCCACGGGTCAAGGGCAAGGTCACGGTCATTTCCTCGCGCCCGATGCAGCAGGACGAGATCTACGAGGTCTTCCTGTCGATCCTGCAGGTGCATGGATTCTCTGCCGTGCAGACCGGCGAAGTCATCAAGATTGTCCCCGACGTGGCCGCCAAGCAGGGCCCGGTACCACTGGTGGGCAGTGGCGCACGAACCGAAGCTGATGAGCTGGTGACGCGGGTGGTTCCGGTGGAACATGTGCCGGCTGCTCAACTGGTACCGATCCTGAGACCGCTGGTCCCGCAGCAGGGTCTGCTCGCCGCCTACGCGCCCTCCAACACCCTGATCATCACCGACCGTGCCGCCAACATCGAGCGCCTGGTCCGCATCATCCGCCGTATCGACCGGGCCGAGAGCGACGACATCGAGGTCATCCCGCTGGAGCACGCCTCGGCCAGCGAGGTGGTGCGCATCATCAATGCGCTCAACCGCAAGACGGGCGGCAAGGGGGCAACCGGCAAGTACCTGCTCACTGCCGACGAGCGCACCAATACCGTGCTGGTGGCCGGTGACAAGGCCAGCCGGCTGAAGATTCGCGGCATCATCGCCCACCTGGACACCCCGATCGAGACCGATGGCCAGACCCAGGTGGTCTTTCTCAAATATGCCAAGGCGAAGGATCTGGCCGGCATCCTCGGCAATGTGGCGGCCCAGGCAGCCGGAGGCAAGGGCAAGAAGACCTCGGCATCCGCCCCCGCCGCATCGAAGGTGAGCATCCAGGCCGACGAGGCCAACAATGCCCTGGTGATCACGGCCTCCCCGGCCATGCAGCGCAGCCTGCGCTCGGTCATCCGACAGCTGGATATCCGCCGCAAGCAGATCCTGGTCGAGTCCGTGATTGCCGAAGTGGGCATCAACCTCACCACCCAGCTGGGCGTGCAGTTTGCCGTTGACGGAAGAAACACCAGCAACCAGCTGCCGGTCGGGGTCACCAGCATGGGCGGCCCCGGCAACTCGCTGACATCCATCTACCAGAACCCGGCATCCCTCGGCGCCGGCCTCAGCCTGGCCGTGGGCAGGCTGGTTGGCGACGTGCAGTTCGGCGCCCTGATCCGTGCCCTGCAGGGTGACGCCGCCACCAACATCCTCTCGACCCCTACCCTGGTCACCATGGACAACGAAGAAGCCGAAATCATCGTCGGCCAGAACGTGCCCTTTGTCACCGGGCAGTACACCAGCACGGGATCGGGCGAAGGCGTCACCAACCCGTTCCAGACAATCGAGCGCAACGACATCGGCATCAAGCTCAAGCTCAAGCCGCAGATCAACGAAGGCGACAGCATCCGGCTGGAGATCCACCAGGAAGCGTCCGCCCTGGCAGCGAGCAGCGCCAGCCTGAAGGAAAAGATCGTCAACAAGCGCGAGATCAATACGGTAGTGCTGGCCGAGGATGGACAGATCATCGTGCTCGGTGGCCTGATCGAGGATACCTTCCGCGACAACGTGCAGAAGGTCCCCCTGCTCGGCGACATCCCGGTACTCGGTCAGCTGTTCCGCTTTACCGAGACCGACAAGGTCAAGCAGAACCTGATGGTCTTCATCCACCCAGTCATCCTGAGCGATCGCGACAAGGCGGATGCCTACACGCAACGCAAGTACAGCTACCTCAAGGCCAGCCAGATGGAGGGCAACCTGCTCGAGCGGGGCATCCTCTCCGGCCATGCGCGGCGGCTTCCCGACTTCGACGAGCTGCTGACCATTCTGCCCGACGAGGCAGAGGCCGAGACGGTCGCCTCACCCGCCACGGAGACAACGGACGAGTCACGCTGATGTCGGGTGACGGCGATCTCATCATGACCGAGGTGGATGATGCCACGGGCCGCCGTCCGCCCTATGGCTTTTGCAAGCGTCACGGCGTCATGATCGAGAACGATGCCGACCACCCCCGCCTGCTCGTGCTGAACCCGCCACCGGCAGAGGTGCTGCTGGAGCTGCAGCGCTTTGTCGGCGGACCGATGGAGATGGCGCAGGTCGACGAGGAGGAATTCAACCGCCGACTGGCCCGGGTCTACAGCGAGGACGAGAACGGCGCCAGCTCAATGATGCAGGATCTGGGCGAGGAACTGGACCTCGAGCATGCTGCCGAGGCCCTGGCCGAACCCGAGGATCTGCTCGAGTCGCAGGATGATGCCCCCATCATCCGGCTCATCAATGCCCTGCTGACCCAGGCCATCAAGGAAAACGCCTCCGACATCCACATCGAACCGTTCGAGAACCGGCTGGTGATCCGCTTCCGGGTCGATGGCGTACTACGCGAGGTGCTTGAGCCCCCGCGCAAGCTGGCGCCACTCATAGTCTCCCGAATCAAGGTCATGGCCCGCCTCGACATCGCCGAAAAGCGGCTGCCGCAGGATGGCCGTATCTCGCTCAAGGTGGCCGGGCACCCGGTCGATGTCCGCGTATCCTCCCTGCCCTCCGGGCATGGCGAGCGGATCGTCCTGCGCCTGCTCGACAAGCAGGCCGGGCGGCTCGATCTGGGGCAGCTGGGGCTGTCGCGCCATAATTTCGAGGTGCTGGACCGGGTCATTCACAAGCCGCATGGCATCATTCTGGTGACCGGCCCCACCGGCTCCGGCAAGACCACCACCCTCTATGCTGCACTGCAGCGCATCAACGACCGCAGCCGCAACATCCTCACGGTCGAGGACCCGATCGAATACTTCCTCGACGGCATCGGCCAGACCCAGGTCAATCCGAAGGTGGACATGAGCTTTGCCCGCGGCCTGCGTGCCATCCTGCGCCAGGACCCGGATGTGGTGATGGTTGGCGAGATCCGCGACCTGGAAACCGCACAGATTTCCATCCAGGCCAGCCTCACCGGCCACCTCGTGCTGTCCACCCTGCATACCAACACCGCCGCAGGCGCCATCACCCGCCTGCGCGACATGGGGGTGGAGCCTTATCTGCTCTCCTCCACCCTGCTTGCCGTCCTTGCCCAGCGTCTGGTACGCGTGCTGTGTCCATACTGCAAGAAGGCCGCACCGGCCAGCGAGCAGGAATGCCTCGAACTGGGCGTGGGTCCCGCCGATCCGCCCCTGATCCACCACGCCGTGGGCTGCCCGCAGTGCAACCAGCTTGGCTACCATGGCCGTACCGGCATTCACGAAATCATCGAGGTCGACGAGGCCATGCGCCCCCTGATCCACGACGGCATGAGCGAGCTGGAGCTGGAACGGCTGGCCCGCAGCCAAGGGCCCAGTATCCGCCAGGACGGCATGCAGAAGGTGCTGCAGGGCATCACCACGATGGAAGAGGTCCTGCGCGTCACCCGCGAGGACTAGTCCGAAAATTGCATGAAGACGCTTCAGGTTCCATTCAGGCCAGTGATGACACGGAAAAATATACGCAGATTGGACCGTTACGAATCATATCCGGAACGCTCTACCGGCGTCTGCACGTCTGGCATCTTCATGCAATTAGCGGACTTGCCCTGAAATGCCCGCCTTCGAATATTCGGCACTCAAGCCCAATGGCCGCAAGACCCGCGGTGTACTCGAGGGGGATACCGAACGCCAGGTCCGCCAGCAGCTTCGTGCCCGTGGCCTGACCCCACTGGAAGTACGGACCGTTACCGAACGCACGGCGACTGCCGGCAACCGTGCCAGCCTCGGCCCCGGAGGGCTCCGTCTCGGTGCAGCCGACCTGGCCCTGGTCACGCGCCAGATCGCCACCCTGGTCCAGTCCGGCTCGCCGCTGGCCGAGGTGCTGGCCACGGTGGCCCGGCAAAGCGAGAAGGATAGGGTCAAGCGGGTCGTGCTGGCCGTGCGCGCCCGTGTACTGGAAGGCCACAGCCTGGCCGACAGTCTGTCCGCCTTTCCGGCCGTGTTTCCGCCGCTCTACCGGGCCACCGTGGCCGCGGGCGAGCAGTCCGGTCATCTCGATGCCGTGCTCGAACGCCTGGCCGACTACACCGAATCCCGCCAGGAGATGAGTCGCCGGGTACAGGGTGCCATCTTCTATCCGGCCACGCTGATTGTCATCTCCCTGGTGATCCTTGCCGTGCTGATGGGCTATGTCGTGCCCCAGGTTCAGGGCGTCTACCAGAACACAGGTCAGCAACTGCCCCTGCTGACCCGCAGCCTGATTGCCTTGAGCGGCTTCATCCAGCACTGGTGGTGGGCCCTGCTGCTGGTCATCGCCGGGGCCGTATTCCTCTTCCTGCGCGCCCTGCGCAACGAGCCCTTCCGCTACCGCGTGCATCGGTTGATGCTGCGTCTGCCGGTCGTGGGGCGACTGGTACGCGGGCTCAACACGGCCCGCTTTGCACGCACCCTCAGCATCCTCGCGGGCAGCGGGGTGCCCATCCTCGACGCGCTGGAAATCTCTGCCCGGGTGGTGCCCAACCTGCCCATGCAACGGGCCATCGAGGAGGCCGCCGTGCGCGTGCGCGAAGGCAGCGGCATAGCCGCTGCCCTGGAGCGCTCGGGGCTGTTCCCGCCCATGACCGTGCACCTCATTGCCAGTGGCGAGAGCAGCGGCCGGCTGGAAGACATGCTGGAACGGGCGGCACTGCAGCAGGAACGCGAGACCGACGCCACCATTGGCCTGTTCCTCAGCCTGTTCGAACCGTTGCTCATCGTGGTGATGGGCGGAATGGTCCTGCTGATCGTGATAGCCATCCTGCTGCCCATCTTCGAGCTCAATTCACTGGTAAAATGATGCTGTTCACTGCCCCGGAACCGAACACTACAAGGAGCCCGCAATGACCGGAACCCGAGCCCGCCTGATGCGGGGTTTCACCCTGATTGAAATCATGGTGGTCGTCGTCATCCTGTCGATCCTGGCTGCCCTGGTCGTGCCGCGCATCATGAGCCGGCCCGACGAGGCCCGCATTGCCAAGGCCAAACAGGACATCCGCGCCCTGGAAAGCGCGCTCAAGCTCTACCGGCTGGACAACTACCGCTATCCCACCACCGACCAGGGACTCGAGGCCCTGGTCACGCGCCCGAGCATTCCGCCCGAACCCCGCAACTGGAAGGAAGGCGGCTACATCGATCGCCTGCCCAACGACCCCTGGGGCAACCCCTACCAGTATCTGAGCCCGGGCGAGCATGGCGAATTCGACCTCTACACCCTTGGTGCCGACGGCGCCCCCGGCGGAGAAGGGGTCAATGCCGACATCGGCAACTGGGACATCAAGTAGCAAACCGCGGCACCATGGCTTCACCCTGGTCGAAGTCATGGTGGTGGTGGTCATTGCCGGCATTCTGGTCACCATGGCCGTGCTCTCGCTCGGGGATCATGCGCGGCAGAAACTCGAGGACGAGGCCCGTCAACTGCACGCCTGGCTCATGCTGCTGCAGGACACCAGCCTGATCGAGGGCCGCACGCTGGGCCTGCGTCTGCATGACCACGACATCGAGGCCCTGCAACCCGCCAGAGAGGGTACCTGGGTGCCCTTCGATGCCGATGCCAGACTGCGTGAACACACACTGCCCGAAGACATGACCCTGCGTCTGTACCTGGACGGCGAGGCCGCCTCGATTCCGTCCGAGCCGCCCGAACAACCCCAGATCCTGCTCTGGTCGAGCGGGGAAATCACGCCCTTCGAACTGTGGCTGGCCAACTCTGCGGGAAAAATCGCCCTCGACAACCCGGGTGCAGGCCCAACGCGGATGGGTGCGGTGCAGGAGTCCGATCAATGAAGCCGCTGCAGCGCGGTTTCACCCTGATCGAGGTCATGGTGGCCCTGGCCGTGATCGCCATCGCCCTGGGCGCCCTCATCCTGGCCACCGGACATGCCACGGACCATGCCCTCTATCTGCAACAGCGCACGCTGGCCACCTGGATCGCGGCCGACCGGCTGGATGAATTGCGCTTGCGCCATCTCGTGCCGGACACCGGTTCCCGCGACGAAGGGACACGCGAACTGGCGGGCATGACCTGGACATGGCACCAGTCGGCGCAAGCGAGCGCCGATCCGGGCTTCGTCCGTGTACGGGTGGAGGTGGCACCGGCCGGCGCCGCGAACGATACGCCCTTGGGCTATCTGGAGGCCCTGCTCGCGCGGCCACGGAGCACGCGCTGATGCCACGGCAGCAGGGTTTCACGCTGATCGAGATTCTGGTGGCTGTGGCCATCACGGCCCTGCTCGCAGCGATGGCCTTCGGTGGGCTCAATATGGTGCTGGACACGGCCGATGATACCCGCGCGCACCAGCAGCGTCTGCGTGACCTGCAACTGGCCATGACCCTGCTCGCGCGCGATCTGCGCCAGACGGTACCCAGACCGGTACGTACCCTCGATGCCGACACGGAGCCCGCCTTTACTGCCGGCCGGGCAGCAGACACCCTGTTCAGTACCACCCGCAGTGGCTGGGACAACCCCGCCGGCCAGCGCCGCAGCACCCTGCAGCGCGTCAGCTGGCGGGTGCAGGAAGGGCGGCTGATACGAAGCTACCACTTCCACCTCGACCGCGCACCGGACGACACGCCGCGGGACCTGGTACTGCTCGATGGCGTCCGCACCGCCGAACTCGAGGTGATCGATGGCGGGGGCCAGGCACACCGAAGCTGGCCCCCCGAGCCCACCCCGGAGCAGATCGAGCAGGGCAAGGACAATGCCACCCTGCTGCCCGCGGGCGTGCACCTGCGCCTCGAGCTCGAGGGCACCGGGCTGATCGAACGCTACATCGCGGTGGCCCCGTGACCAGCCTCCGACACGGACAGCAGGGTGTTGCACTGATCACGGCGCTGGTGGTAGTGGCCATAGCCACCATTGCCGCCACCTGGCTGCTGACCAGCCTGCAACAGGATATTCGCCGCTCGGCCAGCGTGCTGCAGCAGGAGCAGGCCTGGCAATATGCACTGGGGGCAGAGGCCTGGGCGAGCCGCCGACTCGAGGAGGATGCACGCGAAAGCAAGTACGACGGGCTCACCGAGGAATGGGCCACCGAACTGCCGCCGCTGCCGGTGGAGGGTGGCAGCATCAGCGGGCGGCTGCTCGACCTGCAGGGGCGGTTCAACCTCAACAGCCTGCTGACCAGGGACGGCAAGTACGATTCCCAGGCCCAATCACGACTCAGACGCCTGCTGGAAATCGAGGACCTGCCCCCGGATCTGACCCTCGCCATCCTCGACTGGATCGATGCCGACAACGAACCGGCCGGCCCCGGGGGTGCCGAGGACAGTGCCTACCTGGCCCTCGATCCGCCCTATCTGGCCGCCAACCGGCCAATGGTCGTGCCCAGCGAACTGCGCCTGGTCAAGGGCATCGACACGCAGGCCTGGAAGAAGCTCGAGCCCCTGGTCAGCGCCCTGCCGGAATCCACTCCCATCAATGTCAATACGGCCCCGGCCGAAGTGCTGGCCAGCCTTGGCATGTCACTGAGCCAGGCCGAGGGGCTGGCCAGTGCCCTGCACGAGTCACCGGCGGAACGTATCGAGGACTTTCTGCTCTATCCGGAAGTGCAGGAGGCCCGGATTGGCCAGCAGGGACTGTCGGTCTCGAGTCACTGGTTCCGGCTTGAGGTGCAGGTGGAAATCGGGCAGATTAGGCTCGACTACCGCGCCCTGCTGCATCGTGACGAACAGGGGCGGGTGCGCACCATTTTCCGCAGCACGGGCACTACATGAATCAGCCGATCATCGTCAGACTGCTCGACGGCCAGCGCCTGGAATGGGCGGAATTCATGGCCGATGGCCAACTGCGCATCCACGAAGGGAACCGCGAGGCCCTGCCTGCCGAAGCCGACATCCACCTGCTGGTGCCGGGCGAACAGGTTCTCTGTCGCGTGGTCGAGACCCCGGCGCGCAACGAGCGCGAACTGGCCCGTGCCCTCCCCTACCAGCTCGAGGATGAACTTGCCCAGGATGTCGAGGAACTGTTCTTCGCCTTCCGTCGGATGGGCCGTGGCCGCGCCGCCTGTCTGATCACCGAACGCAGCCGCATGCAGGGCTGGCTCGAGGGCTGGCCCGACCCGGATGCCATTGGCGACATGCGCCCCGATTACCTGGCTCTGCCGGTCATCGAAGGAGGCTGGACGCTGCTGGTCGAGGAAGGCCGCGTATTGCTGCGTGAAGGACAGGACTGCGGACTGGCCATTGCATCTGCGCTGGCACCGGTGGTACTGGCCGAACGGAGCGAACGGGCCACGCCGGAGAAAATCGTCATTTACCGCGTGGGCACCGCCGAACCGCCCCTGCTTGCCTGGCCGGCAAAGCCGGAAGAATGCACTGTCTCCCATGCCCTCGAGGCGCTGGCCGCGACGGCGCGTGAAGGCCGTCCGCTAGTCAACCTGCGCCAGGGCCCCTTTGCCGGCCGAAGAAGACCGGGGCCCCAGGGTGGATGGAAGCGCGCGGCAATTGCCGCTGCCGTGCTGCTGGGCCTTGGGCTGGGCCTGCGCGTGGCCGACCTGCTGCTCTATCGGCAGGCCAATGAACAGGCCCAGGCACGCATGGCCACGCTTTACCGGCAGACCTTCCCCGAGGCACGCCGCATCGTCAATCCACCGGTACAAATGGAGCAGAAGCTCAAGGCCCTGCGCAGCCAGGCCGCCATGGGGGACGAGGCCGCCCTGGCCCTGCTCGATGCACTCGCCAGGGCATGGCAGGGCGGCGTGGAGCTGAAGGGCCTGCAATACCGCGAGGGCCGCCTCGAGGCTCGGGTGCAGGCCGCCAGCCTGTCCGCCATCGAGGCCCTGCGCCAGCGCATTGAAAACGGCGGCATGCACGCCACCCTCGATTCGGCCAGCAACGAGGCAGGCCGCACGCGTGCCGTGCTGCGGCTGGAGAAAAGCGGATGAAGGGATTGCTGAACTGGTACGCCGAA
>RFHG01000459.1 GCA_003696465.1 Gammaproteobacteria bacterium
GTCACCATTGTCGAGGACCGCGAGGTGCGCTGTGATGTGCTCAAGGCCGGGGCCAGCGACTTCCTCAACCGCCCGCTGGACGTGGCCGAGAGCCAGGCCAGGCTGCGCAATCTGCTGCGCCTGCGCGAGCAGCAGCGTCAGCTGCGCGAGCGGGCCGACTGGCTCGAGGAACAGGTGCGCCGGGCCACCGAGCGGATCGCCGAGCGCGAACGCGAGACCCTGCTGCGCCTGGCGCGCGCAGGCGAATACCGCGACGAGGAAACGGGCAACCATATCCTGCGCATGGCGAGGTATTCGCGGCTGATTGCCGAGGCCATGGGCGAGCACCCGGACTTCTGTGACGAGCTCGAGCAGGCCGCGCCGATGCACGACATCGGCAAGATCGGCATCCCCGATCGCGTCCTGCTCAAGCCCGGTCGGCTGACCGAAACCGAATTCGACATCATGAAGGAGCATGCCCGGATCGGACACGAGATCCTCAGCGGCAGCCCCTCCAGCTATCTGCAGCTCGGCGCAGAGATCGCGCTCAACCACCATGAACGGTATGATGGCACCGGATATCCGCAGGGTCTGACCGGCGAAGAGATTCCCCTGGCCGCGCGCATCGTGGCCGTGGCCGATGTGTTCGACGCCCTGACCAGCCGCCGGCCCTACAAGGAGCCCTGGTCGCTGGAGCGCGCCTTCGACTACCTGCGGCAAGCCCGTGGCACACACTTCGATCCGGCCTGTGTCGATGCGTTTCTGGCCTGCGAGGAGCGGGTGCGCGAGATCGCCGAGCGCTATCGTGATCCGGACGATGTCCGTGCGCCGCTGCACGAGCTGATGCAGCGGGCCGACGAGAAAGAGATGGCCGTGCCCGCCACGGACAAGACAGACGAAAACCAGGACGAGCAGCAACAAAGGGACTGAACAATGAGCCAGAGCATCGAGACGCCGGCGCCCTCGCGCCTGCGGGCCCTGTGGCATCGCTTTACACGACGCCAGGACAGCGAACACGAACAGGTCATGATACGACTGGTGGTGGGCCTCCTGCTGGTGGCCTATTTCTGGTCGCCCTACATGGCCAGCGTGGTCAGCATGCCGCTCAACCTGCTGATCATGAAGATTGGCGTGACCGTGTTCCTGTTGCTGACCCTGGCACAGGCCATCGCCATTCTGCTCGATCCGCAGCCCTCCACGGCCCGTCGGATCCTGGCCATCCTGGTCGATCTTGGCCTGACCTCCTACGCGCTGTATCTGGGCGGGGAGGCCGGCATCCCCCTGATCGCGGTCTATCTGTGGGTAGTGACCGGCAATGGCTTTCGCTTTGGCATACGTTTTCTGCTGATTGCCGAGTCCGTTGCCCTGGTCGGCTTTGCCACTGCGGCGATGTTCAATCCCTATTTCCGGGAACACCCGTTGCTGACGGCCAGCCTCTTCATCATCCTGCTGGCCATCCCCAGTTACATTGCGGTGCTGCTCGACAAGCTGCAGCGTGCCATCCGCGAGGCGCGCGAGGCGAGCCAGGCCAAGTCGCAGTTCATCGCCAAGATGAGTCACGAGCTGCGCACCCCGCTCAATGGCGTCATCGGCTTGTCCGATCTGCTGCTGGAATCGCAGCTGGACCGTGAACAGCGGGATCTGGTCGAGGGCATTCGCCAGTCCGCCACCACCCAGCTCGACCTGATCGAGGAAGTGCTGGACTTCTCCCGCCTGGAGGCGGGCAGACTGCCGCTGCACGAGGAGGACTTCGACCTGCGCCAGTTCCTCGATGCCCTGGCCATGATGTTTCGCCCCCAGGCCCGGCGCAAGCGGCTGGAATTTTCCGTCGATATCCCCCGCAATCTGCCCTTCCTGCTGCACGGAGACGTGCAGCATCTGCGCCAGGTGCTGGTCAATCTGCTGGGCAATGCGCTCAAGTTCACCGAGCGTGGCCGGATCGACCTGAAGGTGCGCATGCTCGATTTCCAGAAGGGCGGGCGGGTGCTGCTGCGCTTCGA
>RFHG01000460.1 GCA_003696465.1 Gammaproteobacteria bacterium
CTGATTACAGGCTGTACACGAATTCCGTGACCTTGTCGATCTCGTCGTCGGTCAGGATGTGATGTGGTCCGAACGGCGGCATGATGGTGTTCGGGTTGTTCTTGCGCGGGTCATAGATCTGCGCGCGCAGCTTGGCCTTGTCGGGGAAACGGGCCTTCATCGCGACCAGTGGCGGGCCAATGTTGCCGGCCAGCTTTCCTCCCTCGATCTGGTGGCAGGCAAGGCAGTTGCCCTTCTTGCGGTTGAAGGCGATCTGCTTGCCCTGTTCGATGACGCTGGCCTCATCGGCGGACGCAGTGACCGGCATGACCGAAATGGTGCCGAACAATGCGATCACCGAAGCTGCTGTCGTCAAGAGCTTGGCGGGATTCCGCATGGTTACCTCCTCAACTTGGTTTATACAGGTTGCCCTGTTTTTCTTTACCCTTCCGGCATCCTCCCCGGGCAGGTCTTTTGGATCGTTTGCACTGCCGAACCCGAGGGCTCGACCGCTATAGAATACTCCAACTGAGTCGGTTGGCAAGCGAAAGCGAACAGGAAAAACAGATTAAAAAATAATGAGATGCTTATTTATCTTGCCGCCTCATTCCTGTTCACTGGATAGCCATGTCTGCAGTTGTGCCCGCTTGCGCAACAGCCGTCCGCGCGTTACCTCGTCCGCGTCCTCTTCCTGCAGGGCCAGCCTGATCTGCTGCAGGGCCTCGTCATAGCGGCCCAGGGCGAAATAGCGTTCCGCCATGGCCTCGCGCGCCAGCGCCCGCCGGTGCAGTCTGCCTGCGGCGACCGAGAGCAGGCGCAGGTCTTCGGGGTCGGCATCATCACGGCTCATTCCGGCAAACAGGAGCTCGAGGGCCTTGTCGTTTTTCCCTCGTTCCATGAGCGTGCGGGCCAGCAGTCGGCGCACGGCCGGTGATGTAGGATGGAGTGATCGAAGCCGCTCGAGAATCCGCTCGGCCCTTTCGGCCTTTCCGGCCTCGAGCAGGGCCTCGGCCAGCGCAAGACGCACCGGCATGGAGGGTGCACCCGATTCCAGGGCATGACGCAGGGGGGCAATGGCCCTGGACGCCTTGTTGCGCGCGACCAGGGCAAGGCCGTATTCATAGGACTCCAGCGGAGTCAGGGTGCGTTTGCGGGCAAGCGTGGCGAGCCTTTCCGCGCGTTCCGCGGCATTGCCCGTGAGCACGCGGACGCGTGCCTTGAGATAGGCGAATTCGGGTCGGTCGGTCTCCAGTCGGTGGCCGCTCGCCAGCTGCCTGGCACGTGCCTCCGTATCGGCCAGACGGCTCTGCGTGAGGGGGTGGGTCTGCAGATATTCGATGAGTTTGCCGCCCTGCTGGCCGCTCTGTCGTGCCAGGGTATGAAAGAAGCGCGGCATGCCGGTCGGGTCGTATCCGGCATTTGCCATGACCTTCACGCCGATGCGATCGGCCTCCTGTTCGTTCTGGCGTGAATAGGTCAGGCGTTCCTGCTGGCTGGCAGCCATCCCCGAGAGGGCGGCCGCAGCGCCCGCATCCGGGTTGTAGGCCCCAATGATGAGACCCGCCAGCAGGGCGAGGCCGGTCTTCAGGCTGAGCCCGCCTTCCCGGGCATAGCTGCGTGCCAGATGGCGCTGGGTGACATGGCTGATCTCGTGGGCCATGACGCCGGCAAGCTCGCTTTCGTCGTGACTGGAGAGGATCAGGCCACTGTTTACCGCGATGACTCCGCCGGGGGCTGCAAAGGCGTTGATGGCCGGATCCTTCAGTACCACGAAGCGGAACCGGCCCCGGGCATCGGGTGCCGAGGCCAGCAGTCGATTGCCGATCGCGCGGATATAGGCGCTGACCTCGGCGTCGTCGAGCACCGGCAGGGTGGCGCGTATCTGCCGCAGGATCTGGCCCTGGAGCGCCTGCTCCTGAGCCGGACTGAGCACGGTCGATTCGGCGCCGCCAAGATCGGGCAGGGGCGTCTCTGCCCAGGGCGTGTGGCTGGCAAGCGTGAAGACGACAGCGAGCAGGAGGGCGAGGGCAGGGTGTTTCAATGATACGGGACCGATGACATGCTGCAGGATAGACGCGGAGCAGGGGTGGAGGTTCCCCACCTGTGGATTCGGTGCAAACTTAGCACAGGTGGCGACCGGGTTTGACAGCCCTTCGGGCTCGAGGCACAATATTAGAATACACTAATAAACAGACAGGTAAACCTCATGTTCGGAATCAAGGAAATTGACGCAGCCACCCTCAAGCAGTGGATGGATGCAGGCGAGGACTTCCGGCTGGTCGATATTCGTACCGAGGCCGAGATTGCACAGGGTGTCATCGAGGGCGCCGAGTGGATCCCCATGCACCTGATCCCGTTGCGCATCGAGGAGTTCCGCAACGGGCCGCGTACCGTTATCTACTGTCGCAGTGGCAACCGTTCGGCCCAGGTCTGTGCCTTTCTCGCCCAGCACGGGGCCGGAGATCAATGCATCAACCTGCAGGGGGGCATCATCGGCTGGGCCCGTGCCGGCTATCCCGTCGCCGGGCGCGAGACGCTCAAGGTCGCCTGATCCCCGTTCCCGCTCCTCGGCAACGGGTTCCCCGTGTCGGCCCGCACCCCGCGTGCGGGCTTGCCTTTCCCTGCCCGGTGCCTTATAAAGGTCGCTTTCAAGCGGAATCCGGCCTCGTGCCGTACTGTCAGGGAAGTCGTGCAAGCTCACTGTCGATGACACCCAAGATACTGAGGAGACCATAGAAATGGCTGATTTTGATCAAGAACTCGATGCCTCCGGCCTGAACTGCCCCCTGCCCATCCTGCGCGCCAAGAAGGCGCTGGCGGCCATGTCCAGTGGTCAGGTACTGAAGATCATTGCCACCGACCCGGGTTCGGTCAAGGACTTCGAGGCCTTCGCCACCCAGACCGGCAACGAACTGCTGTCCTCTTCCGAGGAAGGCGGCAAGTACGTTTTCCTGATGAAGAAGGCCTGATGCCCCTGGCATCCGACCTTTTCCCACTGCATACAGGTACCTGAACAATGGAAGAAAAGAAACTCGCGATCATTGCAACCAAGGGCACCCTCGACTGGGCCTATCCGCCCTTCATCCTGGCCTCGACCGCGGCCGCGCTCGGCTACGAGACCCAGATCTTCTTCACTTTCTATGGTCTGCAGCTGCTCAAGAAGCGCCTTAGCCTGAAAGTGAGCCCGCTGGGCAACCCCGGCATGCCGATGCCGATGGGCATGGATGTCTGGTTCCCCAACCTGGCTCTGGCCCTGCCGGGCATGGAGGCCATGATGACCACCATGATGAAGAAGAAGATGGCCAGCAAGGGCGTGGCCAGCCTGGAAGACCTGCGCGAGCTGTGTCTCGAGGCCGAGGTCAAGTTCGTGGCCTGCCAGATGACCGTCGACCTGTTCGACATGGACCATTCCGCCTTCATCGACGGTGTCGAGTACGGCGGTGCGGCAACCTTCTTCGAGTTTGCCGGCGATTCGGATATCTGTCTCTATATCTGATACGGTTTGACGAGAATCGAGGAACGAGGAAGCCGGCGTCATGCCGGCTTCCTCGCATCTGGAGGGCCCACTGGCCGGAGAAAGACCCCTTGGAGACTGTTCCCATGGCCGTGATTCTTGGCTGCGAGTTTCCCGAAGACCGCTACTACCATCCGCGCTTCAATATCTGGATCCGTCATCAGGGCGAGCGCGTACAGATCGGGCTCACGGCCTATGCCTGTGCCCTGGCCGGCCAGTTCATCGATTTTGTTCCTCGCGTGCCCGGGCAGCACGTTTATCGTGGGCGTACCTGTGCCAGCCTCGAATCCCTGGTCTGGGTCGGGCCCGTACGCAGTCCCGTGGCCGGTGAGGTGGTGGCCGTCAACGAGGAAGCCGTCGCCCATCCTGCCCTGATCAACGAGGATCCGTACGAGAATGGGTGGCTGATCGAGCTCAGGCCCTTCGACTGGGGGTTGGATCAGCAGGATCTGTTGCAGGGTGAGGCGGCCATGCAGGCCTGGCGCGCGCGCATGGAGGCAGACGGATTCGGTGGAACGCGCTGACGGCTCCGCCGGGTGAGGCGGATTTTTCCGCTCCTGTCGGTCGGAGTTTTCCCTGCCCGCGCGCGCATTAGAAAATAAGAAAATCCTGTTTGACTTTGAGGTGTCTGTTTGTCATTGTTTGCCGCGATTACGCCCCCCGCAAACGCGGGCCGGACAATCAGGACAAGACCCGCCTCAGCGGGCTTACAACCGGACAACACGCCCATTCCACTCGAGGATGCAATAAATGAGAAAAGTCACCCTTTCGCTGCTCTCACTGCTGCTGTTTGCGTTTCTGGCAGGAGGTGTCCAGGCGGCCGAACGCTATCGTCCGTTCGTGCTGGCCTCGATCTCCGAGGGAACCGACATCAATGCCAAGACCAACGAGGTCAAGCAGGCCCTGGTCAGCCAGGGTTTCCGCGTGCTCGGCGAGTACGACATCAACCCCGATGCCCGCGTCATCGTGGTCACCAATGATGACCTGCTGAAGCTGGCAAAGAGCCACAAGCGGGCGGCCTATATCGCCCCCTGGCGTGTCGCTGTCGCCAAGGACAAGAAGGGCCGTATTCAGGTCAGCTATGCCAACCCGTACTACCTGAAGCATGCCTATCACATCAAGGGCTCCATCGAGCCGGTGGCGAACAAGCTCAAGCTCGCCCTCGGGTGGGAAAAGGATTTCGGTTCGAAAAAGGGGCTGACCGCCAAGCAGCTCGAGGACTATCACTATACCTTTGGCATGGAGTATTTCGACGAGCCCTATGAGCTGAAGGAATACAAGAGCCACGCGGATGCGGTCAAGGCGGTGGAGGACGGTCTCAAGGCCGGCAAGGGCGGTCTGAGCAAGGTCTACCGGCTGGATATCCCGGGTACCGACGTGACCGTCTTTGGCGTGGCCATGGACGGCAAGAAGGGTGGTAATCGGCAGATGGATGACAATTTCCAGATGCAGATCGTCGATTTCCAGGATCTGCGTGCCGTAGCCTATTTTCCATACGAGCTAGCAGTCATCGGCCCCAAGGTCGAGGCCCTGCACATGCGTTTCCGCATGGCGGTACATTACCCCGATCTCAAGATGTTCGGCGAGCACAGCTTCAAGAAGCTGATGAGTTCGCCGGCTGCCATCGAGGATGCGTTCTGGAAGCTCCTCGGCGGTCGGGAGCAGGAAGAGCTGTTCTGATCCTCTTTCCGCTCTGAGCATTGGCGAGGGCCCCGCGTATGCGGGGCTCTCTCTTTATGGCGGCAGCAGAATCAATCCCCGGGCGACCCTAGGCAGGCAGGCCGGTTTCGTATTAAGATAACCGGCTTTGGTCGGGGTGGGTGCTCGCTGAGGTGGGCGGCTATCTCCCTGATTTCAGTCATGTAATTCGAGCTACGGAGTATCAGGCGTGGAATTGACCGGTGCCGAGATCTTTACCCGTTGTCTGAAGGAGGAGGGCGTTGACCTCATCTTCGGCTATCCGGGTGGGGCCGTGCTGCACATCTACGATGCCCTGTATCAGCAGAAGGATGTGAGTCACATCCTGGTGCGACACGAGCAGGGTGCGGTGCATGCGGCGGAGGGCTATGCCAAGTCGACAGGCAAGCCCGGTGTGGTACTGGTCACCTCCGGGCCAGGTGCCACCAATGCCATCACCGGCATTGCCGATGCCTACATGGACTCGGTGCCGCTGGTTGTGTTCACCGGGCAGGTGCCCACGAGCCTGATCGGCAATGATGCCTTCCAGGAGGTCGACACGGTCGGCATTACCCGCCCCTGCGTGAAGCACAATTTCCTGGTCAAGCGGGTCGAGGATCTGGCCGAGACCATCAAGAAGGCCTTCTATATCGCCACCACGGGGCGCCCGGGGCCGGTGGTGGTGGATATCCCCAAGGACATCACGGCCGATCGCTGCGAATTCAAGTATCCGCGCAGCGTGAAGATGCGGTCCTACAACCCCACGGTCAAGGGACATCCGCGGCAGATCAGGAAGGCCGTGGACCTGATGCTGGAGGCCAAGCAGCCGATCATCTATGGCGGTGGCGGCATCATTTCCAGCGGTGCGAGCAAGGTCTATACCGAGCTGGCGAAGAAGCTCGGCTTCCCGGTCACCAATACCCTGATGGGTCTGGGCGCCTATCCCTCGACCGACCGGCAGTTCCTCGGCATGCTGGGCATGCACGGAACCTACGAGGCCAATCTGGCCATGCATCACAGCGATCTGGTGATCGCCATCGGTGCCCGCTTCGATGACCGTGTGACGGGCAACATCGAGAAGTTCTGCCCCCATGCCCGGATCATCCATGTGGACATCGACCCGGCGTCGATTTCCAAGAACGTGCATGTGGACGTGCCCATCGTCGGCGATGTCGGCAATGTGCTGCGCGCCATGCTCAAGGAAATCCGCGAGCGCAAGGCAAAGCCCGATACCGCGGCCCTGGAGGCCTGGTGGAAGCAGATCGAGGAGTGGCGGGCCGAGGACTGCCTGCGCTATGACCGCAACAGCCCGGTCATCAAGCCGCAGTTCGTCATCGAAAAGCTCTGGGAGCTGACCCGCGGTGATGCCTTCATCACTTCCGATGTCGGCCAGCACCAGATGTTTGCCGCCCAGTTCTACAAGTTCGACAAGCCGCACCGCTGGATCAATTCCGGTGGCCTCGGCACCATGGGCTTCGGCCTGCCGGCGGCCATGGGGGCCAAGCTGGCCAATCCGAAGGACACGGTCTGCTGCATTACCGGCGAGTCGAGCATCCAGATGTGCATCCAGGAGCTCTCCACCTGCCGTCAGTACGACCTGCCGATCAAGATCATCAATCTCAACAACGGCTATATGGGCATGGTGCGGCAGTGGCAGGAGTTCTTCTACCAGGGGCGCTATGCCATGTCGTACATGGAGTCGCTGCCCGACTTCGTGAAACTGGCCGAGTCCTACGGCCATGTCGGCATGCGCATCGAAAAGCCCGAGGATGTCGAGGGGGCCCTGAAGGAGGCACTGGGGATGAAGGACCGGCTGGTGTTCATGGACTTCATCATCGACCCGGAAGAGAATGTCTACCCGATGGTCCCGGCCGGCGCCGGCCAGAACGAAATGATCCTGGTGTGAGCCGATGAGACACATTATCTCGATTCTGATGGAAAACGAGGCCGGTGCACTGTCCCGGGTCTCCGGACTGTTCTCGGCGCGGGGCTACAACATCGAGTCGCTCACCGTGGCACCGACCGATGATCCCACGCTCTCGCGCATGACCCTGGTCACGCACGGCAGCGAGGAAATCATCGAGCAGATCATCAAGCAGCTGAACAAGCTGATCGATGTGGTCAAGCTGATGGATCTGACCGAGCATCCGCACATCGAGCGCGAGATGCTGCTGGTCAAGGTCAAGGTGGAGAATGCGGAGGAACGCGAAGAGGTCAAGCGGCTGGCCGACATCTTCCGGGCCAACATCATCGATGTGACCCGTACCACCTATACCATCGAGCTCACCGGAAAGGGGGCAAAACTCGATGCCTTCATCCAGGCGCTCGAGGACTTCCGCATCCACGAGGTGGTGCGTTCCGGCGTGATGGGCATCGCCCGCGGCGACAAGGCACTGCACCTGTAGGCGTCCGTGTCCTTCGGGGCTGACACAGAACAAGCTAGCAATCAGGGGTTAATCATGAAGATCTATTACGACAAAGACGCGGATCTCTCCATCATCCGCAGCAAGAAGGTCACCATCATTGGTTTCGGTTCGCAGGGGCATGCCCATGCGCTGAACCTCAAGGACTCCGGAGTCGACGTCACCGTCGGTCTGCGTCCCGGTTCGGCCTCGGCCGCCAAGGCCGAGCGTGCCGGCCTGACTGTCCAGCCCATTGAGGAGGCCGTCCAGGGGGCCGATGTGGTCATGGTGCTGGCCCCGGACGAGCACCAGGCCAGGCTCTATCGCGACCAGATCGAGCCCAACCTGAAGCAGAACGCCGCGCTGGCCTTTGCCCATGGCTTCAACATCCATTTCGGCATGATCGAGCCGCGCGAGGATCTGGATGTCATCATGATTGCGCCCAAGGCCCCGGGTCATACCGTGCGCAGCGAGTTCGAGCGGGGCGGCGGCATTCCCGACCTGATCGCCGTGGCTCAGGACGCCACCGGCAAGGCCAAGGACATTGCCCTGTCCTATGCTTCCGCCATCGGCGGCGGCCGTACCGGCATCATCGAGACCACCTTCAAGGACGAGACCGAAACCGACCTGTTCGGCGAGCAGGCCGTGCTCTGCGGCGGCGTGACCGCGCTGGTCCAGGCCGGTTTCGAGACCCTCACCGAGGCCGGTTATGCGCCGGAGATGGCCTATTTCGAGTGCCTGCACGAGCTGAAGCTGATCGTCGACCTGATGTACGAGGGCGGTATTGCCAACATGCGCTACTCGATCTCCAACACGGCCGAGTACGGTGACCTGACCCGTGGTCCGCGTGTGATCACCGAGCAGACCAAGGAAGAGATGCGCCGTATCCTCAAGGAGATCCAGAACGGCGAATTCGCCCGCGAATTCATGCTCGAGAACCAGACTGGCCAGATCACCCTCAAGGCCAAGCGCCGCATCGGCCGCGAGCATCCGATCGAGGAGGTCGGCGAGCGTCTGCGCGCCATGATGCCCTGGATCAAGAAGATCGTGGACAAGGAGCGCAACTGAGCGTCCGGCGCCATGCCACGAAAAGGGGGCTCCGAGCCCCCTTTTTCGTGGCCATCGGATACAATGAAAACATGACGGAAGACTCGAAACAGCGTCGCGGCATCTATCTGCTGCCCAATCTCTTTACCACCGGGGCCATGTTCGGTGGCTTCTACGCCATCATTGCGGCCATGCACGACAAGTACGAGGCGGCCGCCATCGCCGTGTTCGTGGCCATGATCCTGGACGGGCTGGATGGGCGCATCGCACGCATGACGAATGCCACCAGTGCGTTCGGGGCCGAGTATGACTCGCTCTCCGACATGGTCTCCTTCGGCCTTGCGCCGGCACTGGTCATGTACGAGTGGGCACTGGTTGGCATGAAGGACTTTGGCTGGCAGTGGGGCAAGCTGGGCTGGCTGGCGGCATTCTTCTATGCCGTGTGTGCCGCCTTGCGCCTGGCCCGTTTCAATACCCAGGTGGGTAAGGCCGACAAGCGCTATTTCCAGGGCTTGCCCAGCCCGACGGCGGCGGCCCTGCTGATGGGCATGGTCTGGTCGATGCATGATCTGGGCATCGAGGGCCGGGCGCTCATTCCGGCGGCCTTTGCTCTGACCCTGATTGCCGGGGCGCTGATGGTCAGCAATATCAGCTACTACAGCTTCAAGGAGCTGGATCTGAAGCACAAGGTGCCGTTCTGGGTTCTGATTGCGGCTGTGCTTGTGCTCATGCTCGTCACTTTTGACACGCCCAAGGTCCTGTTCATGCTGGCGCTGGTATATACGGCCAGCGGGCCGGTCATTGCGGTGATGCGCCGCTTCCGCCGGCGCCGCCGTGCAGGCGGAAAAGTTTAGAATGAGTTGAAATCTGCCGCATTCGCCGCTATAGTCGATTCATGGCACACCGGATCCACAACGCATTTCCCTCCGCCGCGCCCAAGCGGCAGGGTCTGTCGTGCCTCCTGCTCGCTCTGCGACTGCCGCGCCTGCGGCACTGAAGAAAGCCTGGCGAGGCGCAAACGCATCCCGATTTTTCGTGTTCCACTTGCGGCCATTTGGATACAATAGCCGCTTCATGGCTCGGAGAGCGAGATGAGCAAAGACAAACTGATCATTTTCGACACCACGCTGCGTGACGGCGAGCAGAGCCCCGGCGCCTCCATGACCCGGGAAGAGAAGGTGCGCATTGCCAAGGCGCTGGAGCGCATGCGCGTGGATGTCATCGAGGCCGGGTTCCCCATCGCCAGCCCGGGTGACTTCGAGGCGGTGCAGGCCGTGGCCCGCACCGTGCGGGAGAGTACGGTCTGTGGCCTGGCGCGAGCCCTAGACAAGGACATCGAGCGTGCCGGCGAGGCGCTTCGTGATGCCGAGTCCGCCCGCATTCATACCTTTATCGCGACTTCCCCCATCCACATGCAGGCCAAGCTGCGGATGAGCCCGGATCAGGTGCTTGAGCAGGCCGTTCATGCGGTAAAGAAGGCGCGCCAGTTCACCGACAACGTCGAGTTCTCGCCCGAGGATGCCGGGCGTTCCGAGCCCGATTTTCTCTGCCGGGTGATCGAGGCCGTGATCGACGCCGGGGCCAGTACCATCAACATTCCGGATACGGTGGGCTACAACATTCCGCAGCAGTTCGGCGAGCTGATTCGTCAGCTCATCGAGCGGGTACCGAACTCGGACAAGGCGGTGTTTTCGGTCCATTGCCACAATGATCTGGGTCTGGCTGTGGCCAACTCGCTGGCTGCCGTGCTCAATGGCGCACGGCAGGTCGAGTGCACCATCAACGGGCTTGGCGAGCGGGCCGGCAATGCCGCCCTCGAGGAGGTGGTGATGGCCGTGCGCACGCGCCAGGATGTGTTCCCCTGCGATACCGAGCTGGATACCACCCAGATCGTGCCCTGTTCGCGGCTGGTCTCCAGCATCACCGGTTTCCCGGTCCAGCCGAACAAGGCCATTGTCGGTGCCAATGCCTTTGCCCACGAATCGGGCATTCATCAGGATGGCGTGCTGAAGCAGCGCGAGACCTACGAAATCATGCGCGCCGAGGATGTGGGCTGGACCGAAAACCGCATCGTGCTGGGCAAGCACTCGGGTCGCAACGCCTTCCGCACGCGGTTGCGCGAGCTGGGCATCGAGTTCGAATCCGAGGAGGAGCTCAACGAGGCCTTTGCCCGCTTCAAGGAGCTGGCCGACAAGAAGCACGAGATCTTCGACGAGGACCTGCAGGCGCTGGTGACCGAGGCCAATCTCACCTTGGAATACGAATGCTACAAGCTGGTCAGCCTGCATGTCTGTTCGGAAACCGGCGAGCGTCCGCAGGCCCGTGTCACGCTGAACATCAATGGCGAGGAGCGTACCGGTGAATCCGATGGCTCCGGTCCGGTGGATGCGGCCTTCCGCGCCATCGAGTCGCTGGCCAGCAGCGGCGGCGAGCTGCTGCTGTATTCGGTGAACAACATCACCAGCGGCACCGACGCGCAGGGCGAGGTAACCGTTCGCCTGAAGAAGAACGGCTTCATCGTCAATGGCCTGGGCGCCGACACCGACATTGTCATTGCCTCGGCCAAGGCCTATATCAACGCCCTGAACAAGCTTGCGGATCCGGAGGAGCGCTCCCACCCTCAGCTCGGGGACGTATAGC
>RFHG01000461.1 GCA_003696465.1 Gammaproteobacteria bacterium
CAGCGATGCGTTCGCGGACGGGTACCCGCGCAGCGGGCACGGGCCCGGGGTGCCCTTTCTTTGCCCACTTTCTTTGGGCAAGCAAAGAAAGTGGGGCGCAGCCGCGTAGCGGATGTGCAATCCCAAAGTACACAGTGGTTGACCGCCCCATTGTCCGGAAAAAAGCCGGTGGCATGTTCACCACCGGCTTTATACGGACAAGGCTGATGGACTTCAGTCATCGGCCGGCTTCTCCGCCTCGGGAGCGCCCGCCTGCTGCCCGCCAGCAAGCTCCACAAGCAGCCGATTGATACGCGAGACGAATCGACCCGGATCCTCCAGTTGCCCGCCTTCGGCGAGGATGGCCTGGTCGAGCAGGAGCTCGGACCATTCCCGAATGCGCTCTTCGCTTTCCTCGGCCTCGATGCGCCGTACCAGCGGGTGGGCCGGATTGATCTCCAGCACCGGCTTGCTTACGTCACCGAACTGACCGGCCTGCTTGAGCATCTGCTGCAGGTAGAGGGCCATTTCGTGTTCGCTGAGCACGATGCTGGCCGGCGACTCGACCAGGCGATGGGAGACGCGCACATCGCTGACGCGATCGCCCAGGGCCTTGCGGATCTTCTCCACCACATCCCGGGCCTGTTCGGCCTGCTCCTCGCGCTGCTTGCGCTCTTCTTCGGTCTCGATTTCCTCCAGGTCCAGTTCGCCCTTGGCCACCGACTGCAGCGGATGCCCGTCGAACTCGGGGAGATTGCTGACCAGCCACTCGTCCACGCGGTCGTACAGCAGCAGAACCTCGATGTCCTTCTTGCGGAAGATCTCGAGGTTGGGGCTGTTCTTCGCCGCTGCGTAGTTCTCGGCGGTGATGTAGTAGATCTTCTTCTGTCCCTCTTTCATGCGGGCGACATAGTCCTCCAGCGAGACGGTCTGCTGCTCGCTGTCGGAACGGGTGGAGGCAAACCGCAGCAGTCGGGCAATGCGCTCGCGGTTGGCAAAGTCCTCGCCCGGGCCTTCCTTGAGCACGCGCCCGAATTCGTCCCAGAACTTCTGGTATTTTTCCGGCTCGTCCCTGGCCATCTGCTCGAGCAGATCCAGCACCTTTTTCACCGAGCCGGCACGAATGGCATCGACCACGCGATTGCCCTGCAGGATCTCGCGCGAGACATTCAGCGGGAGGTCGTTGGAGTCGATCACCCCGCGCACAAAGCGCAGATAGCGGGGCATCAGGTGCTCGGTATCCTCCATGATGAAGACCCGCTGCACATAGAGTTTGACGCCATGACGCGGCTTCTGGTCCCAAAGGTCGAACGGGGCACGCGAGGGAATGTACAACAGGGAGTAATACTCGTACTTGCCCTCGACCCGGTTGTGGGTCCAGGCCAGCGGATCCTCGAAGTCGTGCGCGATGTACTTATAGAACTCGCGGTACTCCTCGTCGCTGATTTCGTTTTTCGGCAGACGCCACAGGGCCGTGCCCTTGTTGACCTGCTCCCACTCGTCACCCGGCTTGCCGTCTTCTCCGAGCTTGCGCATGCGAATGGGCCAGGGAATGTGATCGGAGTAGCGGGTGATGATGCCGCGCAGGCGCCAGTGATCGAGAAACTCGTCCTCGCCCTCGCGCAGGTGGAGGATGATCTCCGTGCCACGCTGCGGCCGCTCGAGCTGCTCCAGGGTGTAGTGTTCGGTGCCATCCGATACCCAGCGCACGCCCTCTTCCGCCGACAGACCGGCCCGGCGGGTCAGCACCTCGACACGCTCGGCCACGATGAAGGCGGAATAGAACCCGACCCCGAACTGGCCGATGAGCTGACTGTCCTTCGCCTTGTCACCGCTCATCTGGCTCAGGAATTCGGCCGTTCCGGAGCGGGCGATGGTGCCAATGTTTTCGATGACCTCATCGCGACTCATGCCGATACCGTTGTCGCGCACGGTGACGGTTCGTGCATCCGGGTCGTAGTCCACCTCGATGTGCAGTTCCGGATCGTCCTCGTACAGGCTGTTGTCGGACAGGGCCTCGAAGCGCAGTTTGTCACAGGCATCCGAGGCATTGGAAACCAGTTCGCGCAGGAAGATTTCCTTGTTCGAGTACAGGGAGTGAATCATGAGGTGCAGCAGCTGGCTGACCTCGGCCTGGAACTTGCGCCGTGATTTCCTGGTTCGGGTCTTGTGCTCATTCATGTGCTGTATCCTCCGCTCTTGGCAACGGGCGCGTGCGCGCTCTACCGGAGCACGCACCGGTGCCGAGAGACTGGGGATTCAGCCACAGGATTTCAAGACCCCATCAGGTACGGAAGGAACCCACCAGATCACGCAACTCTGCTGCCAGTCGCTTGAGCTCGGCACTGGCCTGTTCGATGGAATGGGTGTTGCTGGCGGTCTGCTCGGCCACCTGCTTGATGCTGACCAGATTGCGGTTGATCTCCTCAGCCACCTGGCTCTGCTCCTCGGCCGCCACCGAGATGCTGGCATTCATCTCGCTGATGCGCTGCACCCGCTCGGTGATGAGGTCCAGTTTCTCGCCGGTCTGGCTGGCATGCATGACCGTGTCGCCGGCCAGCTCGCGCTCGGTTTCCATGACCGAGACGGCCTCGTCGGAGGAGCGCTGCAGGCGCTGGATCATTTCCTGGATCTCCTCGGTGGAAGACTGGGTACGGCTGGCCAGACTGCGCACCTCTTCGGCCACCACGGCAAAACCCCGCCCCTGCTCGCCGGCCGCGGCGGCCTCGATGGCGGCATTGAGCGCCAGCAGATTGGTCTGCTCGGCGATGGAGCGGATCACGTCAAGAATCTTGCCGATTTCCTGGCTGTCGTTCTGCAGGGTCTGGATGACGGATGCGGCACGGTCCACCTCGCCCGCCAAGGCATTGATCGAGTCGATGGCCTGCCCCACCACCTGCCGGCCTTCCTGGGCGGAGTGATCGGCATCATTGGCCGCCTCGGCCGCCACCCGGGCATGGTCGGCCACCTCGGCCGAGGAGCTGGCCATCTCGGTCATTGCGGTAGCGACACGGTCGGTCTCCTCGTGCTGGCGCTCGACCCCCTGCGCGGTATCCTGCATCACCGCTTCCAGCCGCTCGCTGACCTCGCGCAGATGGGCCACGGCATCCACGGTGTGTCCCACGGTCTGCCGGATACGGCCGACAAAGCGGTTGAAGGCGCGCGCCAGGCGCTCCAGCTCGAGCCCGCCCCGCTCCTCGAGGCGCCGGGTAAGATCGCCTTCTCCTCGGGCAATGTCATTCATTGCCGCCACGGCCCGGTTGAGCGGGCGCACGATGGACAGGGTGACACTGACCGCGATCAGGATCCCCAAGACCAGACCCGCGGCCAGCAGGACGAGGATCAGGCGCTCCGAGTTCTGCACCTGGGCGCTGAGTTCACTGCTGGCCGCATCGATGCGTTCACGCGCCTGCTGCACAACGGCCGAGAGCTCGGCCTCGATCTGGCGTGTCAGCGGCACGATTTCGGTGCGTACCAGATAGACATCCTCGTAGGCATGCGCGCTGCCATGCACCTTGAACAGCTCCATCAGGGCCTGGTGGAAGGTCTGGACATTTTCCGACAGGGTGTCTACCGCCGACTGGGCCTCGAAGTCGAGGTCATCATAGCGTGCAGAGATGGCGGCAAGCTTCTTTTCCATCAGCTCGAGATAGGCCTGGGCATTCTCCCGTGCAGCGGGTGCCCGAAACGCCACAAAGCCACGCAGCTCGGCCTGCAGGTTGGTCATGGCATAGCGCAGATCGTAGGCCTGCTTGAGCAGCTCCGCATCCTCTTCCTCCTCGGCCACGCTGATGAGCTCCGAGATGGCCTGGCGGATGGCCTGTGCCGCTGGATTCAGAACCTCGCCAGTGATCTTCATGGCCGGCATGCGCTGGGCGGGGTCGGCAGCCATGGCCTCGAAACGCGCCTGATAGCCGGCCAGCCGTTCGAACTGCGCCCGGATGCGGGCGATCCGTGCACGATAGGACTCGTCGGCCTGAACCTGAGGCATGGCAGCCATGGCCCTGACGGCCTCTGCCGCCTGCTCCTGCGCCTTGCGGTATTGTGCCAGCTCGTCTTCCTCCCGGCTGAGCAGGTAGAAGCCCATGGCCCCTTCCAGCCTGGAGATCGATGCATCCAGTTCCAGCGCCGCCAGCGCCACCGGCTGCTCCACCTCCACAACCTGATGTACCCGGGCCTGGGTGAGCGAGGTACTGCGCAGGCCGGCGATGCCGATGCCCAGCGACAGGATGATCATCACCACGAATCCGCTGATGACCTTGGCACGGATGGAGAGATGGGCAAGTCGGTTGAACATGGCGGAAGCTCCCGTTGTGGTCAGGCACGCTCTATTTATTCTGTTGGCGCAGAGGCCTTGCAGCCTTGTATCGGCCGCCTGTCATGATTCTTTAGTAGAAGCCGCCAGGGGATGCCAGTTCCCGCAGTCTGGCAAAGGCATTCAGCGGCTGCGTTGCAGGAGCCTCAACAGCACACCGCTTTCCAGCAACCGATTCACCGCAACCGGCATCAGCAGCAACCCGAGCTGCAAGGCGGCCCGCTCCCACTGGCGCTGATTGATGGCCTGCACCAGCGGCCCCACGGGCACTTCCCCTGCCACCTCGCGCAGGTGGCGCTTGGCCTCTTCAATGTCCGTGCAGGGCCGCGGCAGCTGCCCCTCCATGATTGCACGGAAGCGGGCGCGCTGGGCTTCAAGGTCGGGGCTGTGCGTCATTGCAGGCGTCGCACGGCCAGCCACAGCATGAGGCCGGCACTTACCAGCAGCAGAAGGCTTACGGAGAGGGCAGCCAACGGCGCCCCGAGCAGGGGTTGCAGCCAGGCATAGACGGCCCAGCCGGCAGTGATCAGCGCCGCAAGCAGGAGCAGGGCAGCAACGGCCACCAGGCCCAGGCCAACTCCGGCCCGGCCGATCTGACGGCGCAGCTCGCGCCCCTCGGCCTCGACCAGATCGAAGAAGGCAATGACCAGATCGGCGAGTGTGCTCTGCCCGTTCATCGGCCGCCTCCCAGGCGTCCCAGCAGCCAGCCGATGCCCGCGGCGATGGCCAGTGCCTGCAGAGGTCGGCGCTCCACCTCCTCGCGCACCAGCTGGCCCACTTCCTCGGCACGGGCGCGAATCCGTTCCACCTCGGCCTGCAGAGTGACCAGCGGGTCCTCCTCATCGGTACCGGCACTGCGCGCTTCTGCCTGTGCAGTATCGCCACGCAGGGCCTCCACCTCGGCACGCAGGCGCTCGATCTCCGCCCGCAGGGCCTGCAATTCGTCCTGTGCGCCTTTCGGCTGGGCCTTTTCCGTCATGATCCGTCCTCCCGTCTTCAGGAAACTCTGATTAATTCTGCGCGAGCAGATTGCGGTGAAAAATCATCCAGTTCAAGGCGCGGATCGCACGTAATAGCGGTTCTATTACGAAGATTCGCAACGCGGAGATGGGTGGTTTGGCGCCGCAAGATGCCGTGTTACGCATTGATCAGAGCTTCCTTTATTCCATCATTGCGGCTCATTCCTGCAAATGCAACTGCTGCAGGCGCTGGCGCAGGACGATCCGGCGCTTGCGATCATGCGTAATCCGCAGCAGCTGCTCATACAGCCTGCGTGCGTCCTCGACCAGGCCCGCCCTGGCCAGCATCTCGGCCGCCTGGAAACGCGCCGTCTGCCCCCAGGGGTCGAGGCCCACGCCATCGGGCAGCAGGGCCGAGCGCAGATAGAAGGTGGCCGCCCGGTCGTATTCCCCCAGCGCCTTCCAGGAATCGGCCATCCAGTAATAGACCTCGCGCACCTGCCCACGGTCCTCGAGCCGAGGCAACAGCGCACCCAGCAACTTGAGTGCATCCTCGTCGCGCTTGAGGGTCTGCAGGTCGAACACGGCCTGCAGGAAGCGGTCGGCCTCGTCGCGCCCAAGGCGCGCGCGGCTGCCCAGCACCCGGTAGAGTCCGTCGATGCCACGGTCCTCGCGCCCGCCAAGAATATGGATGCGGGCCAGTCTCAGGCCCCAGTCGAAGGGATCCATGCCTTCGGGCGGGGCCTCGATGCCCTGCATCAGTTCCGATGCCTGGTCATGCCGCCCCTGCTCCAGGGCCCGCTCGGCCAGACGCAGACGCACCACCTGGGGGATGTAGTCGATGCCAGGGAAGTTGGCGGAATGCAGGTAGAGGTTTTCCAGCAACAGGCCGTCGTCGGCGCCCAGGTCGCGCAGGAGGCGCTCGTGGCCTTGTGCCCGCACCGCCTCCACCGAGCCCTCGATGGCCACCAGGGCATGCAGGGCACGGCGCTTGAGCGGATCCTTTTCCTGTTCGGCCAGTGCCAGCCAGGCAGCGTCGTCACCCTGCAGCAGTCGGGCCCGGTTGCCCAGCCAGCGGCCGTAGTCGAGGTAGCTGTCCCAGAGATCGTCGGCGCGAACCCGCAGCAGGGCATCCCTTGCCACAGGCAGGCGCTTGAGGGCCTGCTCCAGGTCGCGGACCCGATTGCGACCCCGTCCGGCACGTGCAGCGGCCTCGGCGGCAATCAGCCATAAACGGCCCTGCACGGCCGTGGACTCGGCCTTGCCTGCGGCCGCCTCGGCCGCCTTCATGATGTCTGCCGGCGGGGTCTTTCCGCTCCGCAGGCGGGCAAGCAACCACCAGGGCTCCAGCGCCTCGCCCCGACGGTCCTTGAGCTGTTCCAGGGCCTCGTCGGGCTGACCCGCACGCAAGGCAAAACGCACCCGCTGCTCGAGCTCGTCATCGGTCAGTTCGGGATAGTCCTGCTGAAAGCGGCGCCATGCAGCCAGGGCCGGGGCCGGATCCGGCTCGGCCATCAGTGCCTTGAGAATGCCGAAGCGCCAGCGGCGCAAGGCCTTGTGCTCCAGCTGCTTCGGCTCGGTGTTCCAGATCAGTTCCGCCCAGACGCGGCGCGCCTGCGCGGGCTGGCCACTTTCCAGCAGCGCCCGCGCGCGCAGCTCGGCGGCCTGCCGGCGCAATGCGGCGGGTGCACCTTCGGGGAGGTTACGGGTTCGGGCCAGGAGGGCCGGCCAGTCCCCCTTGTCGGCCAGCAGTTCCAGCCGCAGGCGTTCCCATTCGGCCCAGCGGCCGGGCTGACGGTCGGCGGCGGGCTGTACCCGATCGATGGTTTGCAGGGCCAGGTCCACGGCGCCGGCAGCCGCCATGCGACGGGTTTCCTCGATGGAGGCGGCCTGGACGATGCCGGCAGCCAGAACAAGAAACAGCCCGGCCAGCCACGAAAACGGGCGCATGCCCAATGACATGCGCCCGCCGTTTCCGGTTCGATTCAAGAGCGGAATCCGCAAGGTCCTGATCAATGCTCGCCGAAGCGAATCGATCAGGAATGCCTCAGATGCGCTCCTTGATGCGCGCTGCCTTGCCGGTGCGGCCACGCAGGTAGTACAGCTTGGCGCGACGCACCTTGCCGCGGCGCTTGACCTTGATCTCGGCAATGGACGGGCTGTAGGTCTGGAACACGCGCTCCACACCCTCGCCATGGGAGATCTTGCGCACGGTGAAGGAGGAATTCAGGCCGCGGTTCTTCTTGGCCAGTACCACACCCTCGAAGGCCTGCAGACGTTCGCGGTTGCCTTCCTTGACGCGCACCTGAACAACCACGGTATCGCCGGGAGCGAATTCCGGGATCTCCTTGTTCATCTGCTCTGCTTCGAGTTCCTGGATGATGTTGCTCATTGCCTTGTACCCCTGGATGTCAAATCGTGTTCAATCGTCTTCGTGTTCACTCAGCCATTCATCGAGCAGTGCCCGGTCGGCCTCGTCGAGCTGCAGGCGGTCAAACAGGTCCGGCCGCCGCTGCCATGTTCTGCCCAGCGCCTGCTTGCGACGCCAGCGTGCAATCTGTTCATGGTGCCCGCCGAGCAGCACCTGCGGGACCCGAAGGCCCTCGTATTCTTCCGGCCGCGTGTAGTGCGGGCAGTCCAGCAGACCCTCGGTGAAGGAGTCCTGCTCGGCCGAATCGGCATCGCCCAGCACCCCCGGCAGCAGCCGGGTCACCGCATCGATGACGACCATGGCCGGCAGTTCGCCGCCGGACAGCACGTAGTCGCCAATCGACCATTCCTCGTCGACCTCCAGCTCGATGAGCCGTTCGTCGATTCCCTCGTATCGCCCCGCCACCAGGATCAGGCCCGGCATCCGGGCCAGCCTGCGCACCGCCGGCTGATCCAGCACCCGCCCCTGCGGGCTGAGGTAGATCACCGGCGCCTGCGGGTTGGCGTTGCGCGCGTCCCGTATGGCACCCCGCAACGGCTCGATCTTCATGACCATGCCGGGACCACCGCCGTAGGGCCGGTCGTCCACCGTCCGGTGGACATCGGTGGCGTGGTCTCGCGGATTCCAGGCCGAAAGCGCGATTCGACCGGATCGGGCCGCGCGCCCCACCACGCCGTACTCGGCCACCGTGGCCACGAACTCCGGAAACAGCGTCACGACATCGAAACGCATCAGAACTCCGGGTCCCAGTCGACCACGATGCGCCCGCCCTCCAGGTCCACTTCCTGGACATGGTGGCCGGGCACGAAGGGGATCAGCCGTTCGCGTTCCCCCTTCACCACCAGCACGTCATGTGCGCCGGTCTCGATCAGGTGATCGACCCTGCCCAGGGGCACGCCCCCGACAGTCTCGACCGGCAGGCCGAGCAGGTCGATCCAGTAATACTCGCCCTCGGCGGGCGGAGGCAGCTGCGAACGCTCGATGGCGATCTCACTGCCCAGCAGGGCCTCGGCGGCCTCGCGGTCGTCGATCCCCGCAAGCTTGGCCACCACGGTCTTGCCCTGGCGGTGTCCCGCTTCGACTTCCATCGGGACCCAGTCCTCGCCGCGCCGGACCAGCCACGGCGAATACTCGACGATGCCTTCGCGCGGACTGGTATGCGAGAACACCTTGACCCAGCCGCGCACCCCGAACAGGCCGTTGATCCTGCCCAGCGGGATGCGCCGGGAGCGATCTTCCGCCATCGGGGTTTCGATCAGTCTGCCTGCTTGCGGAAGGCCTTGATCAGCTTGGCGGCCGTCTCGGTCGGGCGCGCGCCCTCCTTCAGCCAGTGCTCGATACGATCGGCGTCCATGTGCAGACCGACTTCCTGGCCACGGGCGTTGGGGTTGTAGTAGCCCAGACGCTCGATGTAGCCGCTGTCGCGACGCTTGCGCGAGTCGGTCACCACAATGTGGTAGAAGGGACGCTTCTTGGCGCCACCGCGTGACAGTCGAATGGTGATCATTTACAAGCCCTTGATTTCAATGGATTCCTGAAAACCCGTTCAGCCAGC
>RFHG01000462.1 GCA_003696465.1 Gammaproteobacteria bacterium
ACCCGCGCAGCGGGCACGGGCCCGGGGTGCCCTTTCTTTGCCCACTTTCTTTGGGCAAGCAAAGAAAGTGGGGCGCGCTCGCGCAAGCGAGTGTGCAATCCTTGCGGTTAAGGTGCCCTACCCTCATCTCTTGGCCACCTCCACCAGATCCCACATGGGCAGGAACACGCCAAGGGCCAGCACCAGCACCAGCACGCCGATGGCCACGGTAAGCAGGGGCTCGATGAGGCTGGAGAGGTTTTCCACGTCGTAGGCCACTTCGCGCTCGTAGAAGACGGTGGCCTCTTCGAGCATGTCTTCGAGCTGGCCGGTGTCCTCGCCGACGGTAATCATCTGGATCACCAGCGGGGTGAACACGCCGCTCATGATGATGGCGCGCGAGAGGCTCTCGCCGCGCTCGATGGCAATGGCCATTTCCTCGATGCGCTGTTCAAGCCAGGCGTTGTCGACCGCGGTGGCCGTCACGGCCAGGCCCTGCAGAATGGGCATGCCGGAGCGGAAGGTCATGGCAAACGCCCCGGTGAACCGGGCCAGGGTACCGCGCAGGATGATGTCGCCGATGACAGGGATCTTCAGCTTGTGCTGGTCCCACCACAGGCGGCCCTCGGGCGTGCGCTGCCAGCGCCTGAACACGAACACGGCGGTGATGATGCCGCCCAGCATCCAGGGCCACCAGTGGTTGAAGAAAGTGGCCACGGCAATGATGATGCGGGTGGGCAGGGGCAGTTCGAGATGGAAACCGGCATAGAGCTTGGCAAAGCCGGGGATGACGAAGGTCATGATAATACCGACGGCGATGGCAATGGCCACCAGCACGAAAGTCGGGTAGCGCAGGGCCTTCTTGAGGCCGCGGACGGTTTCCTGGTCGCGCGTCAGATAGTGGAACATGCGGTCGAATGCCTCGTCGAGCCGGCCCGACTGCTCGCCGACGCGCACCATGCTGATGAAAAGCGCACCGAAGACCTTTTCGTGCCGCGCCATGGCGGCGGAAAGTTCGCGCCCCGATTCCAGATCATCGACGATGTCGTGGATGACCTCGCGCAGGCGCGGATGGCGGGTGGACTCGGCAAGCTGGGCCATGCCGGCGATGAGCGGCAGTCCGGCCCTGGTGATGGCGTACATCTGGCGGGCAAACAGGATCAGCTCGTCGCGCCCGGGCAGGTCGAGATCCAGCCGGCGCATGAGCACGGCGAGGATGTCGGTTTCCTCCCGGGCCTGTTCGATGCGCACCGGGGTCATGGCGCGGGAGAGGATATACTGCGCCACCGCGGCCTCGCTCTCGGCCTCGAACCGGCCCTCGCGCAGCCGGCCCTCGGCATCCCGTGCCTGGTAGGTAAACTCAGGCATCGGCCTCCGCTCCTGCTGCCTGCGAGGTCTGCGGTGCCGGAGCCGGTGGCAGGTCGTCCTCCACGTCGCCGACGATCCTCAATACCTCCTGCAGGCTGGTGATGCCGGTGGCGGCGTACTGCAGGGCAGTATCGAGCAGCGGCTGGTAGCTGTCGTCGGCCAGGGCCAGGCGCTCGAAGCCGTCGCGGTCACCGCGGCGCAGGGCATCGGCCATCTCGTGATCCAGCTCCAGGTATTCGTACACGCCGATACGGCCGCGGTAGCCGGTGTTGTTGCAGTGGGCGCAGCCGCGCCCGAGGCGCCACCGGGGCGTGCCAGGCGGCAGTCGGCTGGCGACGGCATCGATCCAGGCCTGCTCCTGATCGTCCGGGGTGTAGGGCTCGGCACAGCTTTCGCAGACCCGGCGTACCAGACGCTGGGCGATGATGGTACGCAGGGCGGCGGCCAGCATGTAGTCGGGCAGGCCCATGTCGCGCAGCCGGTCCACGGTGCTCAGCGCATCGTTGGTGTGCAGGGTGGACAGCACGAGGTGACCGGTCAGCGCGGCGCGGAAGCCGATTTCGGCAGTCTCGTTGTCGCGGATCTCGCCCACCATGACGATGTCCGGGTCCTGGCGCAGGGCGGTGCGCAGCACGCGGGCAAAGTCGAGCCCGATGCGCGGATTGACCTGGACCTGGCTGATGCGCGGCAGGCGGTATTCGACCGGATCCTCGACGGTGATGATCTTGCGCTCGGGGGTGTTGAGCCGCTTGAGTGCGGCATACAGCGTGGTGGTCTTGCCCGAGCCGGTGGGGCCGGTAACGAGGATCAGGCCGTGCGGCCGGTCGAGCACCTGGCGAAAGCGCTCCAGTACCCGATCGGGCATGCCGAGCTGGTGCAGGTCCATCATCTCGCTGGACTGGTCGAGCAGGCGCATGACCACCGACTCGCCATGCTGGATTGGCATGGTGGAGACACGCACGTCGATGCTCTTGCCGTGCACGCGGATATTGAAGCGGCCGTCCTGCGGCAGACGCTTCTCGGCGATGTCCATGCCCGCCATCAGCTTGAGCCGCGACACCACCGCGCTGGCGATGCGCTTTTCGTTCATGACCGTCTCGCTGAGCACGCCATCGATACGCTGGCGCACGCGCAGCACCGTCTCATCGGGTTCGATGTGGATGTCGGAGGCGCCGACCTGCACCGCGTCCTCGAACAGGGTGTGCAGCAGCCGTACCACCGGCGCGTCTTCCACATCGCGCACCTGCAGCAGCTGTTCCAGATCGTAGTCGCTCTCGGTCAGTTCCTGGCCGAGCTGTTCGGCAATGCTCTCGATCTCGTTGGTGCGCCGGTAGGCGATGTCGAAGGCCGCCAGCAGGTCGCGCTCGCGCACGATGGCGAGCTTGAGCCGGGCCTTGAGCACCCGCGCGATCTCGTCGTAGGCGAACAGGTCGGTGGGGTCGGCCATGCCGATGAGGATCTCGTCGCCCTGCCGGTCGAGGACGATGGCGCGGTAGCGCCGGGCCAGGGTCTCGGGCAGCAGCCGCACCAGCTCCGGCTTGAAATTGAAGTGGCGCAGGTCGATGACCGGCACATGGAGCTGTTCCGACAGCACCTCGAGGATCTGGTCCTCGCTGACCATGCCGAGCTGCACCAGGGTGTGGCCCAGCTTGAGGCCCAGCTTGCGCTGTTCAGCGAGGGCCTGCTGCAACTGGGCCTCGGTGATCAGCCCGCGCTCGACCAGCAGATCGCCCAGGCGTACCTTCTTCAGCTTGCTGTCACTCATGTGCGGCTTCCAGGCTGCGGATGCGTTGTTCGACATAGTCCCGTGCGGCACTGTCCAGGCCCTGACCGGCCAGCGCGCGCCGATAGGCGGCCAGGGCACGTGCGCCGTCCCCCTCTGCCTCCAGCGCCAGGCCGAGCCCCAGCCACCAGGGGGCGTGATCCGGGCGCAGGGCCAGTGCCTGAACGTACAGGTCCCGGGCCTCGCGCTGGCGACCCAGTGACTGGAGCAGGGCGGCCTTCAGTCCAAGCAGGTCGGGGTGGCCGCGCACCTGCTCTGCCGGCAACAGGGCCAGGGCCTCCTGCGGGCGCTGCTGCTCCACCAGCAGACGGGCCGCGAGCTCGCGCAGGCGGGCATCCTCCGTCTGCGCCAGTGCACCACGCAACAGGGAAAGGGCCTCGCTCTTGCGCCCGTCGCGAATCAGCAGGGTGGCCAGCGCCTCGGCCGTGGCCGCCTCGGACGGCTGCAGGGCCAGGGCCTCGCGCAGCAGTTGCTCGGCACGCTGTGCCCGACCCTCGGCCAGGGCCTGACGGGCCTGACGGCGCAGGGCAGCCGCCCGTTCGGCCGGCGTGGGTGGGGCGCGGCGTACCTCGATCCGCCCGGCGCCGGAAGTCGTGGCACTGTCTGCAGGCACCTCAGGTCGGCGGTGCTCTTTTGCAGGCGGCGTTTTGGGCGGCTTGCGCTCCGGGCGCGCGTCCTTGCCTGGCGTTGCAGCGACGGAAGAGCGCCTTGCAGGCGGTGCCAGGGCATCGACCACCAGCGCGTTGCCGGCAGGATCCCGGTGCAGCGCGTAGCGCCAGCCTTCGGCCGGCTGCCAGCTCAGGCTCGCCTGCCCATTCGACGCCCTGGCGCCGAGGCCGGGAAAGGCATGCCCGCCGGCAGGTATGGCAGAGGCTTTTATCGCGGTGATGCCCAGCTCCAGCCGCTGCCCCTGCTCATCCGCAACCAGCACCACGGATTCCGGCAGGCGGTCGAAATAGAGCCGCAGGTGCCCGCCACGCGGGGTAATCTCGACCAGGGCCGTCTGCAGGCGGGGAGCGGCCGGGGCGGACGGCTTCTCCGCTTCTGCCGCAGCAGACACGGCCGTGCTTGCACCCGATCCGGCAACCGGCCCCGGTCCGGCGCGAAACAGCCACCATCCGGCCACGGCGACGGCCACCGCCAGCACCAGTACCAGCAGGGCGATGAGCCCGCCACGCCGGCGACTCGGAGCAGCGGTTCCGGGCTGCACGCCCTGCAGCAGCTCCTCCGGTGCCGCGGCGGTGCCGCGGCGGGCATCCAGATCGCGCAGCATCTGGTTGATCAGGCTCATGCCGTGCCCACTCCCGGCATGCCTTGCCAGACGATCCAGCCGGCCAGCAGGAGTACGGCAAGGGCGGGGAAGGGCCACCACAGGCGCCAGCGCCGGCTGGCCGTCACTTCTTCCGTATCCTTCACCGCCATGCGGACATGGCGCTTGCCGATGCTGCGCTCACCCAGCCCGTAGGCGGCCAGCATGGCCTTGTGGGCGAGGATGTTGATCCGCCGCGGGATGCCGCCGCTGGCTCGGGCGATGGCCCGGGCCGCTGCCGGCTCGAAGGGATCGGGGCCCTGCAGGCCGGCCACGCGCAGGCGGTGTTCCAGGTACTGGCCGACTGCTCGTGGGTCGAGCGGCTCCAGCCGATGGCTGAAGGTAATGCGCTGGCGCAGCGGCCGCACGGCCCGCCGGGCCAGCACCTCGTCCAGTTCCGGCTGGCCGAACAGCACCACCTGCAGCAGCTTGCGCTTCTCCGTCTCGAGATTGGTCAGCAGGCGCAGTGCCTCCAGAGTCTCCTCCGGCATGGTCTGCGCCTCGTCAATGCAGACCACCACCTGCCGGCCTTCGGCAGCCAGTTCGATCAGGCGCTCGTTGATGCGCGCCAGCAGCCGGTGCTGGCCAAGATTGCGCGGCGCATCGATGCCCAGCTCATCGGCCAGCGCGGCACGCAGGCCATTGGCGTTGAGCATGGGGTTGGGGATGAAGGCGATGGTGAACGGCTCACCGAGCTGATTGACCAGCTTGCGACAAAGCAGGGTCTTGCCGGTGCCGACCTCGCCCGTGACCTTGATGAAGCCCTCACCGCTGCGCAGTGCCACCAGCAGCATGTTGAGGGCCTCCTGATGGGCGCTGTGACCGAAGTAGTAGCCGGTATCGGGCGTCAGCGAAAAGGGCGCCTCGTTCAGTCCGAAATGGCGCAGGTAGAGGGCCATGCTAGCCCCCGAGCCGCTGCCGTACGGATTCGGGCAGGTTCTGCATCTGCGGATCCACCACCTGACCTGCCTCGACCACCACCGGCTTGAGCATGATCACCAGTTCGGTCTTCACCTTGTGAGTGGCCTTGTGCTTGAAGGCATTACCCAGC
>RFHG01000072.1 GCA_003696465.1 Gammaproteobacteria bacterium
GTATTGCACTCGGCCATCGTCGCCTCTCCATTCAGGATCTTTCGCCGGCCGGACACCAGCCCATGGAGTCCGCATCAGGCCGGTATGTGGTTGCCTATAACGGCGAGATATACAACCATCTGGACTTGCGCAAGGAACTGGAAAAGCCGAGCTCCGGCGGGTCGGGAGCGAGGCGATGGCGCGGCCATTCCGATACGGAAACCCTGCTGGCAGCCATCGATACATGGGGTATAGAGACATCGCTGAAACGCTGTGTGGGGATGTTTGCGTTCGCCCTCTGGGATCGACAAGAGCGGGTGCTTACGCTGGCGCGTGACCGGCTGGGGGAAAAACCCCTCTATTATGGCTGGCAGGGTAAAAGCTTTCTCTTTGGCTCCGAGTTGAAGGCCCTGCGGCAGCATCCCGAGTGGAAGAATGAGGTAAACAGGGATGTTCTTGCACTTTTCATGCGCCACAATTATGTGCCGTCTCCGTACTCCATCTATCAGGGTGTTTATAAACTGCCGCCCGGTACGATGCTGCACCTGCGCGCAGGTGCGGTTCCGGGCACGATACCGGAACCCGAGGCATACTGGTCAGCCACAGACACGGTCATGCAGGGCCTGGCCCATCCATTCACGGGCAGCGAAGGCGAGGCAGTGGACGCACTGGAGTCGCTGCTGCTGGAGACCATCGGCGACAAGATGATCTCGGACGTGCCTTTGGGGGCATTCCTGTCCGGTGGTTACGATTCCTCCCTGGTGGTAGCGCTGATGCAGGCACGGTCGGAAAGGCCGGTGCGAACCTTCTCCATTGGCTTCCATGAGGAGGGCTACAACGAGGCCCATCACGCGGCAGCAGTGGCCGCACATCTGGGAACCGAACACAGCGAACTGTATGTAACGCCCGAGCAGGCAATGGCGGTCATCCCCGATCTGCCGCGGATTTACGATGAGCCATTTGCCGACTCGTCTCAGATCCCGACCTTTCTGGTCTCCAGGCTGGCGCGAGAACAGGTAACGGTCAGCCTGTCGGGAGATGGCGGGGATGAACTGTTTGGCGGGTACAACCGTTATGCCCAGGGCAGGATGCTGATGCAAAGGCTGGGGCGCCTGCCGGCGCCGA
>RFHG01000463.1 GCA_003696465.1 Gammaproteobacteria bacterium
CATGACCCACGAATACGACATACACGGCATGAGCTGTGCCCACTGTGTGGAGAAAGTAAAAGAAGCATTGGAAAGCGTAGAGGGTGTGCGCAGCGCTGCCGTCACGCTCGATCCGCCCCGCGCCGTGGTAGAGATGGAGCGGCACGTGCCCGAGGAAGTCTTGAACGAAGCGCTTGCCCGCGCAGGGAACTACCACCTGCACAGTGGCCAGGGGCATGCTCACGACCATCATCATGGCACCTCGGGTGAAGCGGCGCACGCGTCCTCGGCCCATGGGCATGGGCACCACGGCCACGAAACGGGCGTCCACCACCACCACGATCATGGGGCGGGGCATCACGATCATCACCGCATGATGATCGAAGATTTCAAGCGGCGCTTCTGGGTGTCGCTGGTGCTGACGGTGCCCATCGTGCTGCTGTCGCCCATGATACAAGGGTGGCTGGGCTTCGAGTGGCAATTTCCTGGCAGCCGCTACGTGCTGTTTGCCCTGTCGGCTTTCGTTTTCGGCTATGGTGGGTGGCCCTTCCTCAAAGGGACGGTGGAAGAAACAGGACGCCGCAATCCCGGCATGATGACCCTCATCGGCATGGCCATCTCGGTGGCCTTCTTCTACTCGGCAGCCACCACCTTCGGCCTGCCGGGCAAGAGCTTCTACTGGGAGCTGGCCACCCTGATCGACATCATGCTGCTCGGCCACTGGATCGAGATGAAATCCGTGCTGGGCGCCTCGCGCGCCCTCGAGCTGCTGGTCAGCATGATGCCTTCCGAGGCCCACAAGATCGAGGGTGAGCAGGTCGTCGACGTGCCCGTGGCCGAGCTGCAGCCGGGCGACGTGGTGCTGGTGCGGCCGGGCGAGCGCATCCCCGTCGATGGCGAGGTGGTCGAGGGCAGCAGCTACGTGGACGAGAGCATGCTCACCGGCGAGTCGAAGCCCGTGAAAAAGGAGGCGGGCGACAAGGTGACGGGCGGCGCCGTCAATGGCAACGGCACGCTGCGCGTGCGCGCCGAGCGGCTGGGCAAGGATTCTTACCTCAACAAGGTGATCACCATGGTGCAGGAAGCCCAGCAGGCCAAGTCGAAGATGCAGGGCCTGGCCGATCGCGCTGCGCGCTGGCTCACCTTCATCGCCATCGGGGCGGGTCTGCTCACGCTGGCCGTATGGCTGTGGCTGGGCTACGACTTCGTGTTTGCACTCGAGCGCATGGTCACCGTCATGGTCATCTCGTGTCCGCACGCCCTGGGACTGGCCGTGCCCCTCGTGGTCGCCATCTCCACGGCAGTGTCGGCACAACAGGGGCTGCTCATCCGCAACCGCACGGCCTTCGAGGAGTCGCGCAAGATTACGGCCATGGTGTTCGACAAGACGGGCACGCTGACGCGCGGCTCCTTCGGCGTCACCCGCTACCGCTCGGTACAGGACGGCCTTGCCGATGACGAGCTGCTGCGGCTGGCCGCTTCGCTCGAGCAGGGATCGGAACATCCCATCGCCGTGGGCATCGTGCAGCGCCACCAGCAGCACGGCCAGGCCCTGTACGAGGTGCAGGACATTCAGGCCATCACCGGCAAGGGCATCCGCGGCCGCGTGGACGGCCGCGAGGTGATGGTCGTCAGCCCGGGCTGGCTGCGCGAAAACGACATGGAAGCACCCGCCGACGCCTGGACCAGCGAGGCCGAAACGGTGGTCTTCGTCATCGTCGATGGCCAACTGGCCGGCTACATCGCCCTGGCCGACGAGATCCGGCCAGAGTCGCCCAAGGCGATCGAGGCCTTCCGCCAGATGGGCATCAAGGTGTACATGGCTACGGGCGACAACGAAAAGGTGGCACGCGCCGTGGCCGAGCAGCTCGGCCTCGACGGCTACTATGCCGAGGTGCTGCCCCACCAGAAAGTGGAGATCGTCAGGGAGCTGCAGCAGCGCGGTGCGTTCGTGGCCATGACCGGCGATGGCGTCAACGACGCGCCCGCCCTGGCCCAGGCCGACATTGGCATCGCCGTGGGCAGCGGCACCGACGTGGCCGCCGAAACGGCCGACATCATCCTCGTCAATTCCAACCCCATGGACATCCTGCACCTCATCCAGTTCGGTCGCGCCACCTATGCCAAGATGGTGCAAAACCTGGTGTGGGCCACCGGCTACAACGCCTTCGCCATACCGCTGGCTGCCGGCGTGGCCTATAAGTGGGGCTTCGTGCTCAGTCCGGCCCTCGGTGCCGTGCTCATGAGCCTCAGTACGGTCATCGTGGCCCTCAACGCCCAGCTGCTGCGTCGCAGCATGACGCGCACCAGGGCATGAGCTGTGCCTTTCGGCAAATGCCGACGAAAGGCCGCATGCAGCCAATGCAGCGGAAGCCTACCTTTGCAGCCATGTGGAAAAATTGCGCTTTCGCAAAATGGCTGATGGCCGGCGCCCTGCTCGCGGCGCTGGCATGGGCC
>RFHG01000464.1 GCA_003696465.1 Gammaproteobacteria bacterium
GCCGCGGCAATCTCTGTCAGCCGGGATTGACTGCGTGCCAGTTCCTCCCGAGTGTGGGCGCCCTGCAGGGCAATGCTGGCCAGCGATGAGGCCGTCTGCAGCAGCCGCATATGGAAACCCGAGGGTTCACGCACCTCGAATCCGGTGATTGCCAGGGTGCCCACCGGCTTGCGGTCATGCCCCAGAATCGGGATGGACCAGCAATGGCGGATGCCAAACTGCCGGGCTATGTTGCGGAGATTGTCCCAGCGCGGGTCGACCAGGGCATCGGAAACAAAGACGGGGGTACCGCTGATGATCGCGTTGCCGCAGGAGCCCTGCCCCTCCCCGGGTACGAGACAACTGAAGGCCTCGAATGCCTCGACCGGCAGCGAAGGCGCACTGCGCACCCGCAGTACCTGGGCCGCTTCGTCGAACAGCATGATCGAGGCCACCGTCCCGGGCACCAACCCCTCCACCATCCGACACAGCTCGTCCAGGATCGTGTCGAGGTCGGCGCCACTGGCCAGTTGCTGCAGGACGCTGCGTTGCAGCGCCAGCAATTCCTCGAGCTGCCCGGCGCTGGGGGCCTCGTGCAACGGCAGGCTGACGACCGTGGAATCACTCATGTCCGTTTCACACCTTGCGTGGTGGCCTGCCCCACCATGGGCAGGCATTCCTTTCCTTATAGCACACGGGGGGTGCGAGTCCGTGCGAGCGACCCGAGTTTGTCAGGCCGCCTGGACGGGGATCTCGTTGCCGATGCGCTTGATGCGGTTGTCGCTGTCCACATACACCAGCGTGGGGCGGAAGCGGGCGGCCTCGGCTGCATCGAGCTGGGCATAACTGCAGATGATGACGCGATCGCCGGGGTTGGCCTTGTGCGCCGCGGCGCCATTGACGGAGATGGTGCCGGAGCCATGCTCGGCACGGATGGCATAGGTGGTGAAGCGCTCGCCGTTGGCGAGGTTGTAGATCTGGATCTGCTCGTATTCCAGGATACCGGCGGCATCCAGCAGGTCGCCGTCGATGGCGCAGGAACCCTCGTACTCCAGTTCGGAGTGGGTCACATGCACCTTGTGCAGCTTGGCCTTGAGCAGGGTGATCATCATGCCGGACGGCTCCGGTAAAGACTTGGACCGACAATTATCGGTCATGGGGCGCCGGTGTTCAAATCGGCAGGATATTGTCGATCAGGCGCACCTCGCCGAGCCAGGCCGCGCCGAGCACGATCAGCGGACGCCCTGCCCGGGGCTCCGACAGGTCCTCGGCATCGCGGATGCGTATGTAGTCGGGGCGCAGCCCCGCCGCCTTCAGGCGCTCCTCGGCCTCCCGTTCCAGCGTTTCGAAATCGGTGCGGCCCGAGGCCAGTGCCTCGGCCACGGACTTCAGGGCCGCATAAAGGGCAGGAGCCTGCTTCCGCTGCTCAGGGGTGAGCAGCCCGTTGCGGGAGCTCATCGCCAGGCCGTCTTCCTCGCGCACGGTCGGCATGGCCAGCACCTGCACCGGGAAGTCGAGGTCGTCTACCATGCGCCGGATCAGCAACAGCTGCTGATAGTCCTTTTCCCCAAACAGGGCGATATCGGGCTGGACCAGGTTGAACAGCCTGGCCACGATGGTGGCCACCCCGTCGAAATGACCCGGCCGGGAGGCCCCTTCCAGGATTTCGGACAGCACCGGTACATGCACGCGGGTGGCATGCTCGGGGTCAGGGTAGATCTCGCCGGACTCGGGCGCGAACACCAGATCACAGGGCAGCCTGCGCAGCGCCTCCACATCGGCCTCCAGGGTCCGGGGATAGGCCGCGAGATCCTCGGCCCGGTCGAACTGCAGGGGGTTGACGAAGATGCTGACCACCACGCGGTCGGCCAGCTTGCCCGCGGCCTTTACCAGGCTCAGATGGCCGGCGTGCAAGTTGCCCATGGTGGGTACCAGGGCCAGGCTCTCGCCCTGCATGGTGAGCGCGGCCAGCTCCTGCCGCAGGCAGTCGATGGAGCGGCAGAGCTGCAGTTCGCGCGGGGCCCGTTTCTGTTTGCGCGTCATGAGAAACTCTCGGCCTCGGCAGGGAAGGCTCCGGCACGCACGGCGTCCACATAGGCCTTCACTGCGCCCTCGATGCTGCCGCCCTCGGCCAGAAAGTCGCGCGCAAAGCGCGGCAGCCGTGGGCTGACACCGAGCAGGTCGTGCAATACCAGGACCTGGCCATCACAGGCGGCACCGGCGCCGATGCCGATGACGGGTATCCCCATCGCCCCGGTAATCCGCTCCGCCAGGCCCTGCGGCACGCATTCGAGCAGCAGCAGGTCGGCACCCGCGGCCTCCAGGGCACGCGCATCGGCCAGCATCTTGGCTGCCGCGTCCTCGTCGCGCCCCTGTACGCGATAGCCGCCCAGCTTGTGAATGTACTGCGGGGTCAGCCCAAGGTGGGCACACACCGGGATGCCGCGCTCCGAGAGGTACCGCACGGTATCCACCTGCAGCGCATCGCCCTCGAGCTTGACCATCTGCGCCCCGCCCTCCTGCATCAGCCGGGCGGCATTGGCCAGCGCCGCGCGCGGCTCGGCATAGCTCATGAACGGCATGTCCACCAGCAGCAGGGCCCGTTGCAGCCCTCGGGACACGGCTCGGGCATGATAGACCATGTCATCCACCGTGACCGGGACGGTGCTGTCGTGCCCCTGCACCACCATGCCCAGAGAATCGCCCACCAGCACTACGTCCACGCCGGCCGCATCCAGCACCCGGGCAAAGCTGGCGTCGTAGGCGGTGAGCATGACAATGCGCTCACCGTCTTCCTTCATTGCATGCAGGCGGGTCACGGTGACTGCGGGCTGTTGCCGGGGATGGCTGCTCATGGCGTACTGGCATCCAGATCAAAGGGAAGGGGATTGTAGTACTCGCGGCCGCTCCTGACATCCATGATACGCGCCAGCAGGCTGCGGTAATCGGCCTCGTTGGCCACGAAATCGATCTCGGTCGCATTGACGATGAGCAGGGGCGCCGCATCGTAATGATGAAAGAATTCCATATAGGCCTCGCACAGCCGCTGCAGATAGCCGGTGTCGATGTACCGCTCGAATGCCCGGTCGCGCCGGCGGATACGCTCCAGCAGCACCTCCAGCGGGGCCTGCAGGTACACCACCAGGTCCGGTTTCGGCGGACTCGGGTCCAGCCCCGCGTGGACCTGCTCGTACAGGGCCAGCTCCTCCTCGTCCAGCGTCACGCCGGCAAACAGCCGGTCCTTGTCGAACAGGAA
>RFHG01000073.1 GCA_003696465.1 Gammaproteobacteria bacterium
CCCGTTTTATCCTGCCGGGGCGCTCCTTCCTCGTCCCTTTGATCTGTTTGCCCCTGCTGCAGCTGGTTCCCCTGCCGCCGGAGCTGATCCGCGGCCTCTCCCCGGCGCGGGCCCGCGTCTTTACTGAAGGCATCTGGCAGCTGCAGCCCGATGCCTGGATGCCGCTTTCGCTCAATCCGCGCGCCACCCTGCTGGAATGCATCCAGCTGGCCGCCGCCCTGACCGTCTACCTGCTTGTGGTCAATCTGCTGACGGAGCGGGCCGTTCTCCAGCGCGCCATTCGGGTGCTGGTGCTGTTCGGCGGTCTTTACGCCCTGGTCGCCATTCTCTACAGCTTTTTCCCCAACGGCCGTATTCTCTGGCTGTTTGACTTCTTTCCCGCCGTGGCCGGGCAGCCCTTTGGCACCTATGTCAACGGCAACCACTTCGCCGGTCTGATGGCCCTTCTGGCGCCGCTGGCGCTGGCCTGGTTTCTGGTCAACCGGCCCCAGGTGCTGCACGGCAGCTTCAAGGACCGCGTGGTCGACTTTTTCGACGACCCCCGCTCCAGTCCGCATCTGCTCTACGGCGGACTGGCCCTGGTGATCGCGGTCTCTGCCTTCGTCAGCATGTCGCGCGGCGGCATGCTCAGCTGTCTGGCCGGCCTGCTGGTGTTTGGAGTTGGGCTGGCCGTCACCACAGGGGACTGGCGCCGCGGCCTCGGCCTGGCTCTTTTCGTCGGCATTCTGCTTTCGGCGGTTGGAATTTTTGGCTGGGATCCGATTTTTGCCGATTTTCAGCGCTTGCGCGGCGCCGATGGACTGATTCATGAACAGCGGCCGGATTACTGGCGCGATAGTCTGCAGCTGGTTCATGACTACCCGATTGTCGGCACCGGATTCGGCACCTTTTCCGATGCCTACCGGATGGTGCAGCGTATCGGTACCGGGGACAAACTGGTCGACCATGCTCACAACGACTATGTCGAACTGCTCACCGATGGCGGTTTGCTCGGCTGCCTGCTGGTTGCGGGACTGATCGTGGCGGTTGCGGCCCCCTGCTGGCGCGCCTGGCGCCGGCGCCGGTCGCGAACCTCCCGGCTGCTCACCCTGGGGGTCGCCTGCGGCCTGGTGGCCATGGCGCTGCACTGTCTGGTGGAATTCAACCTGCACATCGGCGCCAACCTGCTCTGGTTCGCAGCCTTTTGGGGCCTGCTGGTCGCCTGCAGCCACACCCGCTCGCGCTCAGGAACCGAGCTTGCCGAACTGGGCAGGGCGCCTGTGGTATCGACCGTCGCCCTGCTGTCGAGCGCGGCGGTCGGCATCCTGACCCTGGCCGGTGTCTGTCTCGGTCTGGTCGCCTTCGCGCCGGCCGAACAGGTCGATCTGCGCCAGGTACATGACCCGCGGCAGCTGGATGAACTGCTGCAGGCCAGCCGGCAGGCTGCTCGCAGGGATCCGCTGCAGGCTGACTACCACTATGCCGTCGGCAACATCGAACTGGCGCGCGGGCAGGCGCAGAAGGCGCTGGTCGGCTACCGTCAGGCGCTGCGCCTGCGGCCGACTGATGGTGAGCTGCTGCAGCAGACCGGGCTGCTACTGGCCGGCATGGGGGACAACCGGCGCGCCGGGCACCTGCTCGCCCTGGCGGTCGCCTGCGACCGCATGCGGCCGGAACGCTCTTTCGCCCATGCCGGCTGGCTGCTGCGGCACAAGCGGAGCGTCGAGGCGCTGCACACCCTGCGGCAGGCCCTGGTCTTGCGGCCTGACGCCACCGACCGGGCCCTGACCCTGCTGGTGGTCGCCGGCCTTTCGGACCGCGAGCTGGCCGAGGCCCTGCCCGAGCGCTGGCAGGCCTGGAGGGCCTATGGCCGCTACCTCGAAGGGCGCGGAGAGCCGGAACTGGCCGAATCGGCCTGGCTGCGCACGGCCCGGCTGGCGGCCGGGGCTGCCGACGGGGCCGCCGGATTCGATCAGGCCGCGCTCTTTTTCGCCCGCACCGGGGCCTATGAACGCGCCCTCAGTGTTCTGGAGGATGGGATTGCCGCCTTTCCCGGTGCGGCACGTCTGTATCGCCGGCGCGGCCAGTACGCCGAGCGGCTCGGGCTTGTCGATCTGGCGCGCGAGTCCTATCGCCGCACCGCCCTGCTTGCCCCGAACGACCGCTGGGTGCGCAAGCGTCTGCGGCAGCTGAAAAAGTAACG
>RFHG01000465.1 GCA_003696465.1 Gammaproteobacteria bacterium
ACGATGTTGGCATTGCTGTGCTTGCGCACGTTGGACAGTGCCTCCTGGATGATGCGAAAGACCTGCATCTCGTAGTCGGCCGGCAGGTTGGAAAAGCCCCATTCGCGCTGCAGGAAGACGTGGATGCCGGTCTCCTTGCGAAAACGCGAGACCAGTTTTTCGATGGAGGGCAGCAGCCCCTTCTCCACATCCGGTTCGCGGCAGTGGGCGATGAGCTGGCGCAGGTCGGAGTAGGCTTCCTCGAGGCTGTTCTCCACCTGTTCGAGTTCGCGGATGACCTTGAGCCCGCCGGTCTGCTGCAGGGATTCGTCGAGCACCCGCACCTGGAAGCGCAGGCTGGCCAGGGTCTGGGCCAGCGAGTCGTGCAGTTCGTTGGCCAGCATGCTGCGCTCGCGCGCGATGATGGCCCGGCGCGCCTCCTTGTCGAGGCGGGCCTTGCCGATGGCCATGCCCAGATGCTGGCCGATGGTCTTCAGGAGGTTCTCCATGTCTTCGTCCTCTTCCAGCCCCGGCTGGTCGAGGAACAGGTTGTACACGCCGAGGATGTCGCCGCGGTAGGAAAGCGGGATGGAGATCATGGAAGGGCGATCGGCTGGCACGATGGGCTGGCCGATGATCTGCTGGCAGGGGAGGTCGCCCTGGGTCTTGCGGATCTCGCCCTGTTCCATGGTCTGGCCGCAGGTGGCGCAGTCGCGCGGCATGTGGTGTTCGGCACGGATGACCGACTCGCTCAGTCCCAGACTGGCCACCAGTTCGAGCTGGCCATCGTCATTGAGCAGGCGCACGGCCACGGCCCTTGCGCCGGTGGTATCACGGATGATCTGCATGAACTCGTCGAGCAGGGCACGCAGGTCCTTGGGCATGTTGAGGGTGGCTGCCACATCGTAGAGCACCTCGAGCGAGAGGTTGCTGCGGGCCAGCTCCTCGGTCTGTTCGCGCACCCGCTGGTCCATTTCCGAGGACAGGGCCTCGAAGTTGTCGGCCAGTGCGTTGATGTCACGCGCGAGCTTGGCGATCTCACCCTCGGCAAGACGCGGCAGGCGCGCATTGAGGTTGCCGGAGCGCAGACGAAGCGCCCAGTTACGCACATGCGTGAGGGGGCGCCACAGGTAGCGCTGGGTCATGTAGAGGATGAACAGCACCATGCTGAACGAGAGGCCCAGCAGGGCGATGTGGGCAACGAGCAGGGGGTCGTTGCCGGCGGCGCTGTTCTGCAACAACTGGTAGCTGGTGATGGCCAGCCCCACCAGCCCCACGGCCAGGATGCCCAGGGATACGATGAAGCGCAGGTCGAAGACCCCCGGCGACTTGCGGTGCCACTCGGGGGCCGGGGGGATGCGGGCCCCGAGGTAGCGCCTGAGTCCCTGCAGCAGCTTGCAGTTGCGGGTCAGACTGGCCATGGCGGCTCCTGCCGGATCACTCCTCCGGCGGGGTGTAGTTCGGGTCGTTGGGGTTGAGGAAGATGAACTGGTTTTCGCCATCGATCTCGACGAAGTCGATGGTCATGCCCTTGACCAGGTCGAGGCTGATGGAGGAGATGACCACGTCCACACCCTCGATGTGATAGGTGGTGTCCTTGGCCGGGTCGGCCTCGTCGAAGCCCATGGCATAGTGGAACTTGCCGTCGGGCAGGCGCTGGGCGGCCACGCGCAGGGGCAGGCCCTCGAGGTGCTGCTCCTTGGCAGAGGTGCGGATCTGGGCGGCGGCTTCAGGTGTAATCGAAATCATGGCTGTTCGTCTTCCGGTTCAAGTGTAGTGAGTTCGGTTTCGTGCGTGCACCGGCGAACGAATTCCACGAAACGCGCCACCCAGGGATAGTGGTCGGTATGGCGCAGATGGGAGTAGTTCGCCAGCAGATTGCGGTAGATGATACCATCATGCGCCCCGTCGATTCCCATTCCCCGCTTCATGGTGTAGGCATTGGGCAGCCCCTCCGGCGGTCCTTGCAGGGCCGAGTAGTGAAACTCGTGGGCATGAATCGTGGGTGGCTCCATGCCCAGCCGCGGCCAGGGATGGTGGGGCGTTTCCTCCAGCATGACATACCCGCGCCCCTGCGGCCTGGAATGCATCTCCACATCGGCGGGGATGCTGCCCACCATGGCATGGCGCTGTTCGCCCCAGACCAGGTTGCGGCACAGGTACATGAGTCCGCCGCACTCGGCATAGGCCGGCAGACCAGCCTGGATGGCCGCCCGGATCTCGCGCCGCAGGTGGAGGTTGGCCGATAGGTCGGCAGCCGCCGTTTCGGGGAACCCGCCGCCAATGAACAGGCCATCGACCTCGGGCAAATGGATATCGTGCAGGGCATCGAAGGGCACCAGTTCGGCCCCGCAGCGGGCAAAGGCATCCAGATCGGAAGGGTAATAGAAGCCGAACGCGGCATCGCGCGCGATGCCGATACGTACCCGCGCACCACTGCAGGGGACTGGTACGGCCGGTTGTTCCGAGCAGGGCAGGGGGCCGGCACCAGCGGCCACTTCCAGCAGTCGGTCGAGATCCACCTGATCGTGCACGGCCCGGGCCAGGGTGCGGATCTTGTCGTCCACGGCAGGCGCCTCGTTGCTCGGAATCAGGCCCAGATGGCGTTCGTCGATGTCGAGCGCGGGATCACGGTGGACGGCCCCAATGACCGGTATGTCGGTGTAGTGTTCGACGATCCGCCGAAGCTTGCCCTCATGGCGTGAGCCACCCACCTGGTTGAAGATGACCCCGGCAATCTGCAAGTGCGGGTCGAATGCCTGATGGCCGAGCAGGATCGGGGCCACGCCCCGCGTCATGCCACGGGTATCGAGCACCAGCACCACCGGCACTCCGAGCAGGCGCGCCAGGGCAGCGTTGCTGTTGCTGCCCTCGAGATCGAGGCCGTCGTAGAGGCCCTTGTTGCCCTCGATCAGGCCAATGTCGGCCTTGTGCACACGCGCACCGAACTCGCGGCAGATCTCGCCTTCGCTCATGGTGTGGAAGTCGAGGTTGTAGCAGCCATGACCGGCAGCCCGTCCCAGCCACATCGGGTCGATGTAGTCGGGGCCCTTCTTGAACGGCTGTACATGCAGCCCCCGTTCGCGCAGGGCGGCACACAGGCCGATGCTGAGCGTTGTCTTGCCCGAGGACTTGTGGATTGCGGAGATGAAGATGCGATTCATCGTTCAGGCCATGAAAACGAAAAGGGGGATGACAGAGCGGGCTCCATCATCCCCCAAAGACGGCCGGGCGGTGATCAGTCGGCGGCCTTGTGATGCTGCGGATCCACCACGTGGTCTTCCAGGCTCATGGGCAGGAAGCGCAGGATCTTCACGCCCAGGGCCACCATGAGCAGGGTGACCGCCATGCCGCTTAGGCCGAGCAGGAACTCGGGGGTCGAGGGATGGTACGGATGGATGACGCCATCGAAGAAGCTGCTGCTTTCCTCAAGGCCCGGGAACAGATCCAGCGGCCAGGCCTGGCCACCGATAATGGTGACATACATCTGGATCACGCCGCCCACGACCACCAGCAGCGAGGCCACCACCAGCCAGAAGCGTGAGCGGCTGGTGCCCGGCAGGTAGAGCAGGGCAAAGGGCACGACGAGGCCGATCAGCATCTGGCCCACCCAGAACAGGGTGGAGTAGATGTTGTCGCCGAAGAGGATGAATTCCTCCACGCCGTGGCGCTGGGCCACATACAGGCTGGCAATGTGGAACACCAGCACGAAGTAGAACACGGTGACCAGGAAAATCCCTAGCATGTTCTTCAGGCGACGCACGACCAGATCACCCAGCGGACGGCCGGTCCAGGCATAGCTGGCCAGCAGCACGAGAATGAAGATCGCGGTTCCGTAGGCAAAGGACATGGCCACGAACATCGGGCCCATCACGGCGGAATTGTAGGCCTCGCGGGCAATGAGGAAGCCGAAGATGGAACCGGTACCGGTGGTGAGGATGATGCGCCACGCAAAGGCGAAGATACCGGCCGGCTTGTACAGCGGCTTCGCATTGCGATCCATCATGGCCCAGAGATACACGAACACGGCGGCAAAGAAGCCGTTGTAGAGGATCATGTTCCAGGCAAAGATGGACTTGAAGTTGTAATGCGTCATGGCCACGATCAGGCGATCCGGGTGACCCAGGTCGAGGACCAGGATCATCAGGCCACCGGCCAGCAGGGAGATGGCCAGCAGGCCGGAGAGACGCCCCATGTACTTGTAGATGTGGCGGTTGAACACGGTGGCCACGGACGCCACATTGAGGGCGCCGGTGGCGGCCACGATCAGGAACACGGCAAACACATGCGGCACGCCCCAGACGATCTGGTTGGTCATGCCGGTTACCCAGTGGCCATTGTGCTCCATGTACAGGGCCGCGCCCAGTCCCAGGGCCAGGATGCCGCCCAGCAGGGCGAGCAGGCCCAGGTAGCCCATGCTCTTGCCTTCGATTTCACGAAATTCAACGCTCATGGTTTCTTCTCTTTCGTGTAGGGTGCCGTGAGACTCAGATGCCCTGATAACGGACGCCGGTGTCCAGCTTCAGATCCGCGCGGATCTGCTTGCCGCCGAACTTGGCCAGCTGCTTCGAGATCTCGCTGTTCGGATCCTTCAGATCACCGAAGATGAGGGCCTTGTCCTCCTCGCCATGCTGTTCGGCGCAGGCCTCCACACAGGCAGGCTGCTGGCCGTTGTCCACGCGGTAGACACACATGGTGCAGGACTCGACGGTGCCCTTGCCGCGCGGGGCATGCGGCAGCTGTTCACCCTCGAGGCTCTCGTGAATGAACGAGCGGGCCTTGTAGGGGCAGGCCATCATGCAGTAGCGGCAGCCGATGCAGATGTGCTTGTCGACCAGCACGATGCCGTCGGCACGCTTCATCGAGGCGCCGGTGGGGCAGACATCCACACAGGGCGGGTGCTTGCAGTGCTGGCACATGACCGGCAGCTGCTGCTCGTAGCCGGTCTTCTTGTCACGCAGCTTGACCACGCGGATCCACTGGGCATCGGTCTCGGGTCGGCCATGCCCCTTGACGCCATGGGTCTCGTGGCAGGCCGTGACGCACTTCTCGCAACCGTCGCACTTGTTGGCGTTGACCAGCATGCCCCAGCGCACGGAATCGTCCACCGGGCGATCCAGCGGGCGTTCGCCGGGCTTGGCGGCCTCGGCCACGGTGTTGAGAATCACGCCGGGGGCAATGGTGATGCCCGCCACCACGGCGGCGCTGCCACCCAGGAACTTGCGGCGATAGCTGTCGATCCGGTTCTCGTTACTCATGGCTGTTGCTCTCCGCAGAGACGAGTTCGATATCACCCTTGCTGATCGGGGCACCGGCCTTGTCGGCAAAGTGATGCGGATTGCTGCCGCCCAGCGCATGCTGGAACTTGCCGCCCTTGTACGCGGTTTCCGGCTTGTCGGCATGGCACTGGAAACAGTCGATGTGTACGGAGGCGTAGTTATGGCAGCTGCTGCAGAAGTGATCGTCACTGCCGAACTTGGGATATTCACCCTTTTCGTTCGGGACCACATGGCAGTTGATGCATTCGACCAGGCTGTACTTCTTGGTGCGAATGCCCTCGTGCATGGTTTCGGTCCGCTGATGCAGGATGAAATCCATGTGATGACGGCGCATCACCGGTGTGGGCTCCACGCATTGCTCGCCCTTGCCCTTGGGGATGTCGGGCAGGGGGGGCTCGGCGTGGGCTCCGGCCGTAAACAGGAGTGACGCCAGCCCGAGAAGGGCCAGCGTCACTTTCAGTTGGCGAGTCAGGCGCACAGTAGGCTCTCCTATCGCTTATTCACCCATGGCCATGTCGATGTAGCCGGTCGGGCACACATCGGAGCAGATGTGGCAGCCAATGCAGCGTGCATAGTCGGTTGCCACATAGCGGCCAGTGGTGGCCTGATCCTTGGGCACACGGTACACCGCGTCCTGCGGACAGAAGATAACGCAGTTGTCGCACTCGAAGCACAGGCCGCAGCTCATGCAGCGCTCGGCCTCGGCCTGGGCCTCTTCCTCGGACAGGCCGATGACACGCTCGCTGAAATGACCCAGCACTTCGTCGGCAGAGGGTACGATCTCCTTGCGCTTGTGACGCGGGACGCACTGGAAGTGGCCCAGGAACAGCTTGTCGGAGGAGATGATTTCGTACTTGGAGCGGTCCTCGAAGTTGTGGATCGCGAAATCGGCAGAGGAGGTGCCGCGCAGATCACCCTCGTTGGGGTTGAATTCCTTCGGCGCCAGACCGGTCTCGAGCAGCTTCTCCAGCAGGTTGAAGTGGTGCTTGTCGACCTTCGGACGCTTCTTCATCTCCTCGTGCTTGAGGTAGTGGTCGATGCTCTCGGCAGCGATGGAGGCCTGGCCGATGGCGGTGGTCAGCAGGTGCGGACGCACGATATCGCCACACACGAAGTGACCGTCCTTGCCGGGCACCTGATAGAAGCTGTCGGCATCCATCAGGCCGCGACCGTTGTCGAAGTCTTCCAGGCCGCTCAGGTCACCGCTCTGGCCGATGGCGGCCACGATCAGGTCGGCCTCGATCACGCGCTCGGTACCCTCGACGGGGACCGGACGGTTGTCTTCCATCTTGCAGTCGGCGACCTTGAGGCCCACGGCACGCTTGCCGGACTCGTCCATGATGACTTCCAGAGGCATGACGCCATCGAGGATGGTGACACCCTCGGTCAGGGCATCCATGACCTCGTGCTCGGCTGCGGTCATCTGATCCTTCGGGAACAGGGAGGTCAGGGTGACATCGGCCCCTTCCTTGGCAGCAGAGACCACGGTGTCGTGAGTGGTGTAGCCATGCACGACGCGCTCGGGACGCTCGTCTTCGCCGATGTTGCTCACGGCGCCCAGACGGCGGGCAACGGAGACCACGTCGATGGAGGTATCACCACCACCCACGCAGACCACCTTCTTGCTCACCAGCTGCAGACGACCCTCGTTGAAGGCCTCGAGGAAGGCCACACCGGAGACGCAGTTCTCGCAGTCTTTCCAGCCGGGGATCGGCAGGTCACGACCGACCCAGGTACCGATGGCCCACAGGATGGCGTCGAATTCCTTCTCCAGATCCTCGACCGAGACATCCTTGCCGACACGGGTGTTGGTGCGAACCTCGATGTCGCCCATGTCGAGAATACGGTTGATCTCGTGGTCGAGCACCTCACGCGGGGTACGGTAGCCGGGGATGCCGTAGCGCATCATGCCGCCGAGTTCGGCATGCGACTCGAAGATGCAGGAGGCATGGCCCATGCGGCGCAGCTGGTAGGCAGCAGACAGACCGGCCGGGCCGCCACCGACGATGGCCACCTTCTTGCCGCTCAGCTCTTTCGGTGCCTCGAACTTGAAGCCGTTTTCGTAGGCGGTGTCGCCGATGAACTGCTCGACCGAGTTGATGCCGACGAAGTCATCGACGTCGTTGCGGTTGCAGCCGTCCTGGCACGGGGCAGGGCAGACGCGACCCATCATAGCCGGGAACGGGTTGGCATTGGTGGAGCGGCGGAAGGCGTACTCCTGCCAGCTCATGTCACCGGCAGGCTTCTCCACACCGCGGACGATGTCGAGCCAGCCACGGATATCCTCACCGGAGGGGCAGCTGCCCTGGCAGGGCGGCGTGCGGTGCACGTAGACAGGGCACTTGTGAGAGGTATCCTGGACGAAGATCTTCTCGTGCAGATCGTCCCAGGTGTTCTTCCCGTCCTCGAAACGGCGGAACGTCAACTTGCATTCGTCTTGTGAAGTAGCCATGCCTGCTCTCCTAATCTAGTGAATCAGGTGATTCGGAAACATTGAAATCGTTATTCAGCTGCCGCTTCGGCAGTTTCTTCCTCGTCCTCGGTGCCATCCAGTTCCTTCTCCTGGATTGAGCCCTTGAGAACGATTGCGTTGCTTACCAGCTGATGGACACTGACGATCATGTCCATGCCAAAGTCGTAGTAGGGCAGTACCTTGGTGAACTGCGACTTGCAGATGGCGCAGATCGCCGCCAGGTTGGTCACCCCGTGGTCCTCGACCACCGTTTTCAGGGCGGTCATGCGGGGCAGGGCGCCCTTGACGCGCAGCTCCATCAGGTCGTCGGTCAGCAGACCGCCACCACCGCCGCAGCAGTAGGTTGCGTCGTAAATGGTGTCGATCGGCATGTCGAAATAGTGGTTGCAGGTCGCCTTGATGATGTTGCGCGGGATCTCGAACTGGCCACCCGGCTTGTCGCCCATGCGTGATGCGCGCGCCACGTTGCAGGAATCATGGAAGGTCAGACGCATGTGGTCGTTTTCTTCCTTGTTCAGGCGCAGCTTGCCCTCCTTGATCAGCTCCCAGGTGAACTCGCAGATGTGCTGCGGCACCGGATAGCGCGGATCGAGGAAGTCGAACGGGCCGGCCAGGGTGTTGAGGAAGCTGTAGGCCACACGCCAGGCATGGCCGCACTCGCCGAACACGATGCGCTTGACGCCGAGCTCAAGGGCCGCTTCGCGGATGCGCAGGGCCAGCTTGCGCATGTTCTCGTAGGAACCGATGAACATGCCGAAGTTGGCGGCCTCGCTGGCCTTGGAGGACAGCGTCCAGCTCACGCCGGCTTCATGGAATACCTTGCCGTAGCCAATCAGGCCGTCGATGTGCGGCTCGGCAAAGAAGTCGGCTGACGGAGTAATCATCAGGATCTCGGCACCCTTCTGGTCCAGCGGGTACTTGACCGGGACGCCGGTGTCTTCCTCGACCTCCTCCTCGAGATCGGCCAGGGTATCGGCCAGGGCCGGCTCGGGCAGGCCCAGGTTGTTGCCGATGGTCTGGGCCTTCATGATGATCTCGTTGCAGTACTTCTGGCCGAGGCCCACGGAGTCCATGATCTCGCGCGCGGCCATGGAGATCTCGGCGGTATCGATGCCGTAGGGGCAGAACACCGAGCAGCGGCGGCACTGCGAGCACTGGTGGAAGTAACTGTACCACTCGTCGAGTACTTCCTTGGTCAGGTCGACGGCACCGACCAGCTTGGGGAAATACTTGCCGGCGAAGGTGAAGTAGCGTCGATAGACCTTGCGCAGCAGATCCTGACGCGCGACCGGCATGTTCTTGGCATCGGTAGTGCCCAGATAGTAATGGCACTTGTCGGTGCAGGCGCCGCACTTCACGCAGGAGTCGAGGAAGACGCGGAAGGAGCGGTACTTGCCGAGCAGATCTCCCATCTTTTCGATGGCCTTCTCTTCCCAGTTGTCCACCAGCTCGCCCGGATAGCCAAGCGCCACCTGGAACTGTTCCTTGGACTCGAAGGGACGGCTGTGCGCCATGACCCCTTCCTGGAGCTTGGGAATCTCGATGTAGTCTTTCAGCTTGGGAACTTCGAAATCAGCCACGGTGAATTCCTCGAATCGCGCTTACGAGTTGGAGTTCTGCTGCGAACCGGCTTCCAGTTCGGCAGCCCACGGCGCGAGATGACGCTGCTCGCGCGGGTTGTCGACCTGGTTGCGGGTCGGGCTGAAGAACACGCCCGGCACATGCAGCAATTTGCTGAACGGGAACACGATCATCAGCACGGCTACCAGACCCAGGTGCGTGAGCAGAAGCGGGTCGCTGGGAAGCGGCTGGATGTCGAAGCGCATCAGGCCCAGGAAGAAGGCCTTGACGCTGACGATGTCGGTGTGACTCACGAAGGTCATGGAGGCACCGGAGATGCCGATACCCAGGAGCAGGGCCAGCATCAGATGATCAGAGGGGGCGGAGATGTAGCGCACGCGGTCAACCACGATGCGGCGTGCCCACAGGCCAAGCAGGCCGGCAATCATGGCGAATGCGGCGTACTTGCCAAAGGGCTGGATGAGCTCGACCCACCACCAGACAGGATCGGTGAAATAGCGCAGGTGGCGTGCCAGGACCACGAACAGGGCCATGTGGAACATCCAGCCGAAAATCCAGATCCACTTGTTCGACCGGAAGAGGCTGTAGAAGAAGATGACTTCCTTTGCCATGCGCAGTACCACACCGGACCGGGTCGTCGGAGCCGGGGTAGTCGGAATCTTGAGCGGTGCAGGCGTCTTGGCGTACTGCACGATCTTGCGGCCAAGGCCGATCACCAGCAAGCCCGTTGCGAAATAGAACAGCAGGGCATAAATGACACTGAACGACATGAGTTCGTTCCTCTCCCAGTAGCAGTCAAACAAGGGGCAGGGGGGCGAACCCCCCTGCAGTCACCTCATTGAATTCCGGAACGGTTCCGGGATTCGATCGAACAGATCAGACGCAGCCGGTCGGCTTGGGCAGGCCGGCGTACTTGCACGCCTGCTTGGCCGGACCATAGGGGAACAGCTCGTACAGGTACTTGCTGTTGCCCTTGTCCTTGCCCAGCTTCTTGCCGATGGCCTTGGTCAGAACGCGGACGGCCGGAGCGATCTGGTACTCGTCGTAGTACTCGCGCAGGAAGTTGATCACTTCCCAGTGAGCGTCGGTCAGCTCGCAGTCGTCCATCTTGGCCATGGCCTCACCGATCTCGGGAGTCCACTGGGAAAGGTCTACCAGGTAGCCTTCCTCATCCACTTCGATGTCTTGACCGTTCACATTGATAGTTGCCATTGCTTCGTACTCCTGGTTTGTCAAATTGAATCAGAGCCAGCTCTGTACGTTGTCGTACTTGGTGGCCAGTTCGACAAATCCGTTGTAATCCACAACGGAGATGCCGTCGATCAGCTTGTCCTCTCCAAGGCCACGGGCCGCGAGGTCAGGACCAAGGACATAGAAGGTCACATCGCCCATCTTTTCCTTGACCTTGCCTTCCACGGCAGTGCCCTTGGTGGCGGCCACGACGCCGTCCTCGATGAGGAGGATCGCGCTGCCGGACAGGGCGTGCTTCATGCAGGATTCAAGCGTGTTGCGCTCGAAAGGAGACTTGTTGACGGTATGCAGCAGTGCCATGTGGTTATCTCCCTCAGAAGCTCAGAATGACGTCGGACTGGTCCATGATCTCCGCCAGTTCCTGCGCGGTGACCACCTGGATGGAGTCCTTCTCGGCCCAGTCGTCGTCCTCGTCCTCGTAGGTGAGGTGCTGCAGGTCGTCGAGGGTCAGGCCACGCTCTTCCAGCGACTCCTTTTCGACGTAGATCTTGCGGATGTCGTAGTCACCCAGAGCAGAATAGGTCGGCGAGAAGTTCTTCATCTCGATGCCGTCGGTATTCTGGTTCTTGGTGAGCTGATACACCCCGTCGTCGAAGAAGGCGAGGGCAACGTCCTGCTCGAACGCCGCACCGATCAGCACGACCTCGAGCGACTCGAGGGCGTAGATGGTGCCGTACGGCGCCTTGCGGTTGACATACAGAAACTTCTTTACATCAGACATGTCGTTGCTCCTCAGTCGCCGAAGACCACGAGACGGTCGGACTGGATGCCGGCCTCGATCAGCTGGCCGAGGCCAGAGATGCGGAAGCCGGGGGCGATGTTGTCACCGTCCTTGCCCTGACGCTTGGCCTCGTTTTCGTCGAGGATGCCGCGGCGCTGGGCCGCGGCAATGCATACGACGAGATCGAGGTTGTGCTTCTCGGCCAGTTCGGACCACCGCACCTGGATGTTGCGATCGTCCTGGGGCGGAACGGTGTAACGCGTCGCGTTGTTCACGCCGTCGTGATAGAAGAAGACCCGAAAGATCTCATGACCGGCCTCCAGTGCCGCCTTGGTGAAGTGATAGGCGGTGTCGGAGGCCTCATGAGTGTAGGGCCCTTCGTTGACCATGATGGCAAACTTCATCGTCTCGTCCCTTTCCGATCAGAAGCGGATGTGGGTGGACGCGTTCAGGCTGTTGCGAGAACCGCGCCAGTTGTCCACATGGTACTTCGTGAACGGAAGGTTGGTGAGCTCGAAGAAGCGCGGCCAACCGATGCGCTCGATCCAGTCGTTGATGCGCTCCCAGTCCTTGGCGTCTTCCTTGTAGCACTTGAGGATGCGCTTGACGATAGCGGTAGCCTCGGGCCAGCGCGGCGGGTTGTTGGGCACGCCGGCAGCAACGAGCTTCTGGAAGGTCGGCTTGCCACGGGCATTGGAGTGGTTGCCGCCAACCCAGATGGCCAGCTTGGTGTGCTCGTGGTCGTTGATCTGCATCGGCGGGCAGGGCGGGTAGCAGGCGCCGCAGCAGATGCACTTGCGCTCGTCAACCTCGAGCGAGGGCTTGCCGTTGACCATGGCCGGACGGATGGCCGCCACCGGGCAGCGCGCCACAACGGCCGGACGTTCACAGGCGTTACCTACCAGCTCGTGGTTGATCTTGGGCGGCTTGGTGTGCTGTACGTTGATGGCGATATCACCCTGGCCACCGCAGTTGATCTGGCAGCAGGAAGTGGTGATGTGGACGCGGTTCGGCATGTCGCAGTTGCGGAACTCGTCGATGAGCTCGTCCATCATCGCCTTCACCACGCCGGAAGCGTCGGTGCCGGGGATGTCGCAGTGCAGCCAGCCCTGGGTATGAGACAGGGTGGTCACGGAGTTGGCGGTACCACCAACGATGAATCCGGCCTCTTCCAGCGCGTTGATCAGCGGCTCGACCTTGGCTTCGTCGGCAACCATGTACTCGATGTTGGAGCGAATGGTGAAGCGGACATAGCCGTCGCCGTACTTGTCGCCGATTTCGGTCAGCTTGCGCAGGGAGAAGAGGTCCAGGATACGCGAGGTACCGGCCTTGACGGTCCAGATCTTGTCGCCACTCTCCGCAACGTGCAGCAGGACACCCGGGCGGGGGTGCTCGTGGTATTTCCACTGGCCGTAGTTGCGGCGCATGACGGGGTGCATGTACTGGAACCCGTCGGGGCAACCGGATTCGATCGGTTGACGCATTTCAGCAGCCATAATGCCTCCAGATAAGTCAGAAATTTCCGTTGGGGCGGGCCCGAAGGCCCGCCGGATTCAGTTTTTTCTTGATCGGTGCCGTCGGGATCAGGCGCTGGCAGCAGCCTTTTCCTCGCGCTTGCGCTCGAACCACTTCTCGGCTTCCTCGTCCCAGCCGTCGGTACGGACATAGGAAGACTGACGCGGGTTGTTGAGCATGTGCGGATCGGGGTCGATGCCGATACCCTCGAGGAAGTTCACCAGACCGATACGCTCGATCATCTCGCCGCAGCGCTCGTGCTCCAGGGCGTTCTCGGCCCAGAAGTCGATCACTTCCTCGGCCAGCTCGACGATACGCTCGTAGTCTTCTTCGGTCTCGAGCTTCATGAACGGAACGATCACGGTACCCATCAGGTCGCCGATCTTCAGGGTGCGCTTGCCACCAATGAGGATGGTCACGCCCTTGTCGTCTCCCGGATGCAGCGCCTTGTTCATGACGTTGAGGCAGTGCATGCAGCGCACGCAGTTGCGGTTGTCGACGGTGATGGTGTCGTCGTCGTTCAGGCAGATGGCGTTGGTCGGGCAACGGGAGATCACGTTGTCGATCACGTACTGGCGACCCTTGGCGTCGACGAACTCCTTGACGGCGTCCTGGTCGACCTTCATGTCGTCACGCCAGGTGCCGATGATGGCGAAGTCGGAACGCTCGATGGAGTTGACGCAGTCGTTCGGGCAGCCGGAGACCTTGAACTTGAACTTGTAGGGCAGGGCCGGACGGTGTACGTCGTCAGTGAAGTTGTTCAGCAGGTGACGATGGATCACGTGCTCGCTGGCGCAGGACATTTCGCAGCGGGCCGCGCCAACGCAGCTCATGCCGGTGCGCACGCAGGGGCCGGCGCCGCCGAGGTCCCAGCCGTACTCGTTGATTTCATCGAAGAAATGCTGGGTGTTCTCGGTGGTGGTGCCGATGAACATGATGTTGCCGGTCTGACCATGGAAGGTCACCAGGCCGGAACCCCACTTCTCCCAGCTGTCGGCCAGCTGGTTCAGCATGTCGGTGGTGTAGAAGTTGCCTGCCGGCGGCTGAACACGGAGGGTGTGGAACTCGCGCGACTCGGGGAAGGAGTCACCCACCTCGGAGAAGCGGGGGATGATGCCGCCACCATAACCGAAGACGGACACGGTGCCGCCCTTCCAGTAACCCATGCGGGTCTCGTAGGAGTGCTCGAGCTGACCCAGCAGGCCGTTGGCCATGTCGCGGATACGCTCGTCGGGATGCTCGTCACGCAGGCGCTTGAAGCCGCTGATGAAGCTGGGCCAGGGGCCTTCTTCCAGCACGTCGAGCATCGGAGTGGGGTAATGCTTATTAGCCATGGCGATCTCCTTAAGCTAGGGATGGCAGGTTTCGCAAGTCATTCAAACTGAACATCGGGTTCCGGTCCGGTCGCCTTGCGGCGGCACGGGCCGCTGAATTCATGCCCGGGTGCAGGGCACCCTTAGCGTGTCACGAAGTCTATGCCGGAACCGCCGCGGGGCAAATCCTACCCTTGGGGTGGTCGGGAAATGGGCGTCTATCCCATTTGGGATAGTCCGGCCGTGACGCCCTGCTTCGTGTACCGCGCGGCAAGCATAGCACCCCGGGGTGTGATTTCAACAGTATTTCATCAAGTTCTGTCCTTTGCGGATACATATATATACAATCGCTCCTCGGCATAACCGCGAGGAGTGAGGTGCGCCATGGGGTGCTCGCTGCAGAATGAAGTACTCACGGGGCCCGGGCCCGAGGTATTTCGGCCGGAGGGCAGTCTCCGTGCCTACCGGGAATGGCGGGCGCGCAAGCTCGACCGCTATCCGGCCGATCCGGGCGAGGTGCTGGTGCCGCTGGCTGCAAGCGACCGCATTGCCCCGTCCGAACGCGTGCGCATCCTCGAGGGGCTGGATCGTTGCAACATGGTCGTGTACCAGTTGCCCGATGACGGGCAGTCCAAGGCCGATCTTCTGGCGCGGGGGCGTGCGCTGGGGTTGCATCGTCTGGATGGCAACCTCTGCTCGGACGAGGACAATGTCACCTCACTGCAGGTGGATGCCTCCGGCCGCAAGCGTCATTACATTCCCTATACCAACCGCCGCCTGGTGTGGCATACCGACGGCTATTACAACGAGCCCGAGCGCCAGATCCATGCCTTCATGCTGCATTGCGTGCGTCCGGCTGCACGGGGTGGCGAGTCGTTGCTGCTCGATCCGGACCTTGTCTATATCCATCTGCGCGACACGGATCCGCGCATGGTGGAGGCGCTCTTTCATCCGCGGGCGATGACCATACCGCCGAACATCGAGAACGGGGTGCAGATTCGTGGCGCGCGTACCGGCCCCGTCTTCAGTGTATTGCCCAACGGGCGGCTGCACATGCGCTATTCGGCGCGCACGCGCAACATCGAATGGCGCGACGATCCGGCCACGCGTGAGGCGGAGGCCTGTATACGCGCCTACCTCGACGCAGGGGATACCCCCATCTATCACCATCGGCTAATGTCGGGGCAGGGAATCATCTGCAATAATGTGCTGCACGCCCGAACGGGGTTCGAGGATGCCGATGCCCCGGGCGCGGGGCGCCTGCTCTATCGTGCGCGCTACCATGACTGCGTTTCTGTTAAATGAACTGCTTTAGAAAGGTTGTGTAACATGCTGTATTTGAGTGAAATTCTCATTCAGGAGCACGACCTGAAAAGCTATCAGGACCTGTGCGAGGCCGTGCGCAAGCGCGCGCGCGAAGGCGAGATGCATTTCAACATCGACGTGAAACCCCCCTTCGAGGATACGCCGGACAACTGGGAGGACGATCTGGAGATCGTCTTCTCGCGGGCCTAGCGGATACGGACCATGGGTATCTACTGGGAAGAAGAGGAAAAGCGCGATCCGTTCGAGGTCCCGGACGACATCGTCGACGTGAGTTTCGTCGTTTCCGGGCGCATGCTGCCCAACGATCATGCCGCGGCGCTGCACGATGCCATTGTCTCCGTGCTGCCCTGGTTCGACGACGAGCCGGGTACCGGTCTGCACCTGATTCATGTGGCCGAATCGGCCAACGGCTGGGAGCGCCCCAGCGATCCGGATGCCATGATGCATCTATCCCGCCGTACACGCATGACCCTGAGGTTGCCGCAGCACAGGGTCGAGGAGGCGCGCGCGGCGCTGAACGGCGCAGAGCTTGATGTGGCGGGGCATTCACTGGTGCCGGGCAAGAGTGCAGTCAAGAAACTGAGTCCCCTGGGCACCATCTTCGCGCGCTATGTGGCCTCGGAGCAGCCCATGGAGGAGCCGGAGTTTCTTGACTGGCTGCATGCCGGCCTGGCCGACATGGGCGTGAAGGTAAAGAAGATGATGTGTGGCAAGGCGCATGATCTGCGCCTCCCCGGCGGTCCCGTTCAGACCCGTTCGGTGATGCTTGCCGATCTGACGCCGGAGGATTCGGTGCGGGTGCAGCAGCAGGGCCTGGGCCCGTGGCGCCGCCATGGCTGCGGGCTGTTCATGCCGCACAAGGGCATCAAGCCCGTGGGCAAGGAGGCCGAGAAGCAGCAATTTGCCGGCTGACCCCTTTTATTTGCTTTTTTTCAGTGGTTTAATTTGCAACTTTGTTTCTTCGGGAGGTTGATTGAATGGCTATTGAATACGATGGCAAGACCTACGAAACGGATGCCAACGGCTACCTGGTAAACCATGAGGAGTGGTCCGAGGGGCTGGCCGAGGCCATGGCTGCGAAGGAGGGGATCACCCTGACCCAGGAGCACTGGGACGTGATCAACTACCTGCGTGAAGAGTATTACAACAACGGCCAGCATCAGCCGAACGACCGCACCATCATCAAGGAGATGGGCAAGCGCTGGGGCAAGAAGGTCTCTTCCAAGGATCTGTACAACCTGTTCCCGCTGATGCCGAGCAAGCAGGGCACCCGTATCGCCGGTCTGCCCGAGACCCGTCGCAAGGGTGGATATTGATCGCCACCCCATAAGGGATATGGCGCCGATATGGCGGCATGCTAGAATCGGCGCCAGTCCAATTCCCCTCACCAGATTCAGACCGTGGAGACAGAGCAATGGCTGACAAGAACGAGCTGATCAAGGAAATGCTGGAAATGCAGAAGAAGTTCCAGGAGTACGAGCGCCAGCAGGGCATCGATCCGGAAGAGTACTACATGCCGGGCGATGACAGCCCCCTGAACGGCTACCGCGAGCGCTATCACGAGCTGGCTGCCCAGGTGCGCGAGCTGGCCAGTGAGGAAGTGAACTTCTGGAAGTAAGTTTCAGCTCGAAAAAATTGCTGTAACTTGATGAAAAGGCCGGCATTTGCCGGCCTTTTCAGTGTGCGCGGATGAGCACGGATTCGCCGATTACAGCTCGGCCCACATGCGCACCAGATTGACATAGCTGATATCGACCTTTTTGGTTTCCTCGGCCTCCGGCCGTTCGCGCAGCAGAACTTCCCGGGCCTGGTGGAGCTGGTAGAGGAGGGCACGCTGTTCGGGTGAGCGAATCATGCTCTGTACCCAGGTCACGGCCACCAGTCGTTCGCCCCGCGTCACCTCGTTGATGTGGTGGATGCTGGAGGAGGGATACATGACCGCGTGCCCGGCCGGCAGCTTGACGGCCTGATCGCCGAATTCCGTACGCACGACCAGCTCTCCTCCGTCATACTCTTCGGGTTCGTTGAGGAAGATCGTGATCGAGACATCAGTCCGGTAACGCTGGGGCGCGCCCATGATGGGGTCGTCGACATGGTCGCCATAGAATTTGCCCGGCTGGTAGCGGGCATAGAAGGGGGTGGCCACCTTGAGCGGCAACGCGGCGGCCTGATAGACGGGGTTGCGCACCAGGCTGCCCATGACCAGGTTGTTGATGCGCTCCATGGTCTGCGGATCGTCGGCCATTTCCTCGTTGTTCTTGACCCTGCGTGCGGCCATGCCGGCCGAGAGCCGGCCGTCGACAAAACGGGACTTGTCGAGGATCTGGCGGACCTGTTTCAGGGTGTCTGTATCCAGGACATCGGGGATGGTGACCAGCATGATGGGCTCCGGCATCGATTTTGCGCAGGATTGTAGCATGCGCCGGGATCGATTCCCGCGCGCTCTGTCGGTACAAACGGGTGGGCGGTCGTGTTTGAATAGCGCCATCGAGAACGAGGAGAAAGCGGCATGAAACTGAATGTATTCATCGATGACGAAATGAGGGTCGTCGAGCTGCCCGAGGGCTTTGTCGAGGAGGCAGAGGACTTCTTTGCCAAGATGGATGCCGACATGGACCGGGGCTGGCAGATGAGTCGTACGTGGGTCGATGACCTGACGCCGGAAATGCGCTGCCAGGTGGCGGCGGACCGGATCCTGACCGCCCTGCATCAGGACAACGAGAAGATGCTCATGCTGATGGCCGGTTACATCCTCAGCCGCCTGCCGGGCGTGACCGATGTGCGCATCGATACCAACGGCGAGATGCTGGAAACGGAGTTCATCATCCCCTCGCGTCTGTAGGAGGGGCGGCATGGCAGATCTGTACTCGGTCACCGTGCCGCTGGCCATGCGCCGGCGTGATACGGGCGAGAAGCGCGTGGTCATCGAGGCCTTCCCCCATCCGGAGGGCGTGTTGTGCCTGGATCTGTTCTGGGAGCAGGCCGATGACCCGGCTCCGTTCATTCATCTGGAGCGGGGCGAACTGAGCGGTGAGGGGCCCTGGCGCTGTGGCGAGGCGATCTTTACCGTGCTCGGCTGTCATGGCACCGATCCGGAGCTGGCCGGACAGTTTGCGCAGTGGCGCATGCAGCGCGAGATGGGTGCGCCCTATCCCGACGAGGAGACGGTCAGGGCGCTGGCGAGGGCACACGGCGCCAGCGTGTAGCTGCCGCCGGAAGCTGGGCAACATGCAGGAAGGGCGGCCCCTGGCCGCCCTTCCTGCGTTTGAGGCCTTTTGGGCTGTCAGGCCAGCTTGCGATGCTTGACCCGTTTGGGCACCAGGGCCTCTTCGCCAAGGCGCGCCTTCTTGTCTTCCTCGTAATCGCGGAAGTTTCCCTCGAACCAGGTGACGCCGCCGTCTTCCTCGAAGGCGAGGATGTGGGTGGCAATGCGGTCGAGGAACCAGCGGTCGTGCGAGATAACCATGACGCAGCCCGGGAAGTCGAGGATGGCCTCTTCCAGTGCGCGCAGGGTCTCGACATCCAGGTCGTTGGTCGGCTCGTCGAGCAGCAGCACATTGCCGCCGCTCTTCAGCAGCTTGGCCAGGTGCACGCGGTTGCGCTCGCCTCCGGACAAGTCCTTGATGCGCTTCTGCTGGTCCTGGCCCTTGAAGTTGAAACGCCCGACATAGGCGCGCGAGGGCATTTCGAAGCTGCCGACCTGGATGTTGTCCAGTCCGTCCGAGATCTCTTCCCACACGGTCTTGTTGTCGTCGAGCGCGTCGCGGCTTTGGTCCACATAGGAGATCTGGACCGTCTCGCCTATGGTGATATTGCCCTCGTCGGGCTGCTCCTGGCCGGTAATCATCCGGAACAGGGTGGTCTTGCCCACGCCATTGGGGCCGATTATGCCGACAATGGCGCCGCGCGGGACATTGAAGCTGAGCCCCTGATAGAGCACGCGGTCGCCGAACTGCTTGGAGAGGTTTTCCACCTCGATGACGCGCTCGCCGAGGCGCGGCCCCGG
>RFHG01000466.1 GCA_003696465.1 Gammaproteobacteria bacterium
TCGAAGCCCCTGCCCGACATCCCCGTATGGGAGCTTGCGCGCCTGATCGACCCCACCAGCATCGAATACGACCGCAAGCACGGCCGCCCGGAGCGGTTCTGGAAGTACCCGGACGTCGAGCAGGTACGAAAGTGGGAAGTGGCCTCGCACGAGGCCCTGAAACGCTACCCCTGGGGCCTGACCCGAGAGGAGGCCCTGAGCGTGGGCTGGCAGCCCTCGGGCGTGGGCGAGGGGGAATGCATCTGGAAGCAGTGGCCGATGAAGGACGGGCGGCGGGTGCCGCCTGCAGAAGGGGAGGCAATGGCCATGCCGGCCACTGGATGAGTAGGTGTAAAAAAGAATGCAAGATTTTGATGGAGCCGGGCAGATCCCGGTGGTTTTTGACTGTAACGGAAAGGAGTGAAAGGGAAATGTCGATTCTGACGCGAGGTGTATTTGAGGTGAAGGGGCTCAAAACCCTGGGTAAGGATGCTCGTGCCAGGCTGGCCGAGGAGCTGGAGGCGCTCTTCCCCGGCATGGATTTGAAGGCACGATGGGTCTGCGGCCTGGGCAATCGCGAATGCCTGGGAGCGACCACAGGGCGACTTCGAGTTGAAAAAGGAGGGCAGCTGGCATTGCAGTTGGACAGGCGTGCAGGGTTGGTCGATTTTGAATATCTTACGGCCGAGCAGGCGAAGGCCATGATTGACACCCTGGAGCGGCATGGCCTGGAGGTGGAAAAATGGGACAGCGACGGCAAGCATGCGTCACAGGCCAACAGCCTGCTGTTGATGATGCTGTATGTCGCTGCATTTGCGCTGTTCTTCTTCCCCATGCTCTATCAGAGGAATGAGAGCCTGGCCTGGGTCATGAGCGGGATGTTGGTCTTCTCGATTGTGGGGGGCATCCTGTTGCAGAAAACGGCGGGCCAGCTGGATTCGGCGGGCAAGGGCCGTGCAGGCTTGGGGATGCTCATGTTCATGCCCGGCGTGCTGTTTCTTGCTCCCTGGTCGTTCTTGCTGGTGCCGATGTTCAAGTCACGCCTGCGTTTGAATTTTGTGAGACAGATGGCCGGCGTTTCGGCCGACATGGAGGAGCAGGTGGCCTGAGTCTCGGCGACAGTCCGAAATGAAAACGCCCGGTCAATGACCGGGCGTTTTCTTGCGAGATGGTGGCCAGGGACAGAATCGAACTGCCGACACGGGGATTTTCAATCCCCTGCTCTACCGACTGAGCTACCTGGCCAGGCAGGCGTTGCCGCGGCTGCGGGGCCGCGAGCCGCGTATTAAACCGTTCCGCGGGTGCGGCGTCAAGCCGTCAGCCGTTTTCCGGCGGTACGTAGTTGTCGATCTGGCTGGCGCCCTCGCCGAAGAAGAACTTCTCCATCTCCTGCTCGAGGAACTCGCGTGCCTTCGGGTCGACCGGGGTGAGGCGATACTCGTTGATGAGCATGGTCTGCTGGCGCAGCCATTGCTGCCATGCCTCCTTGGACACGTTCTCGAAGATGCGCTTGCCCAGTTCGCCGGGGTAGGGGGGGCGGTCGAGGCCTTCCGCCTCCTTGCCCAGCAGTACGCAGTTCACCATGCGGGTCATGTTCATGTTCTCCTGTAGGCTTCGAGCAGCCGCTGCACGGGTGCAGGCAGGCCGCCCGGGGGTTGTTGCCCGGTGTTATACCAGAGCAGGCGATTGTCTTCCATCACAGTATTTGCAGGGGATTGCAGGCGGCGGGTCACGGGCTCGCCATGCAGGAGGAAGTGGGTAAAGCGATGGGCAAACGGTTCCAGCACGGGCTCGGCCGGCTCGGTGGCAAGCCCGCGTTCGGCCAGCCACTGTTCCAGCGCATCGAGGCTGTCAAAGCGGGGCGGGGTCCACAGGCCGCCCCAGAGGCCGGCTTCCGGCTGGCGCTCGAGCAGCAGGTGGCCCTGATCGTCGGCCAGTAACAGAAACAGGGCGCGGCGTTCGGGTACCTGGCGCTTGGGGCGAGGGGCCGGTATCTGGTCGGTCAGGCCCTGTGCATGGGCCACACAGTCCTGCTGCCACGGGCAGGCGGGGCAACGGGGCTGGCTGCGGCGGCACAGGGTGGCGCCCAGGTCCATCATTGCCTGTGCCCATGTTCCGGCCTGTTCGGGGGGCGTGAGGGTCTCGGCCAGGGTCCAGAGTTGCCGCTGGATGCGGCCTCGCCCGGTCCATTCCCGAATCGCGAACAGCCTTGCGAGCACGCGCCTGACATTGCCGTCGAGGATGACGCCCGGCAGGCCGTGGCCGAGGGCGCGGATGGCGCCGGCAGTGGAGCGGCCAATGCCCGGCAGGGCCTCGAGCTCGGCCTGTGCCGTGGGCAACTCGCCTTCGTGCTGCTCGAGCAGCCGCCGGGCCGCCGCGTGCAGGTTGCGGGCGCGGGCGTAATAACCGAGGCCCGACCACAGGGCCAGCACCTCGTCGCGGGAGGCACGGGCAAGCGTCGGCACATCCGGGAATCGCTCCATGAAACGCGCAAAGTAGGGAATCACGGTCTGCACCTGGGTCTGCTGCAGCATGATCTCCGAGACCCAGACCCGGTACGGGGTGGCCGGGTGTTGCCACGGCAGGTCGTGGCGGCCGTGCTGCGCGTGCCAGGCGAGCAGGCTGTGCTGCAGGCGTGCTACAAGGGCATTATCGGGTGGATCGGGGAAATTCATGGCAGCGGCGTTCGAGCAGCTCCAGTGTGCGACGCAGTTCGGCCTCCATGCGGGAACGGACCATGGCCGGCCCGATCAGGGGAGGAATGAAGAAGGCGGGCTCCATGCGCGCCTGGTAACGCAGCAGGGTGCCGCCGGGCGCCAGCTGCAGCCGCCAGACCGCCTCGCCGGCCCGGAAGTGGCCGCGTGGCAACAGCCGGGTGCGGATGAGGTCGGGGCGTTCCTCCACCAGCTGTTCGTAGCGGTCGAGGTTGCGGCAGAAAAAGAGCACGCAGGCCTGCAGGCGGGTGTGCACGATGCGCCGGCCCTCTTCCCGCTGCAGCCGGCTGAGGAGGATGGCGGGATTGAGCTCGGCCAGGTGGTCGTAATCGGTCAGCCGCGCCCTGACGCGATCCGGTGGCGCATCGATACGGGCCTGAAGCCGCACGCGGTAGGCGTTGTCCGCATGTTCGACCTCGAGGGTCTCGAGCTGCAGGGCGTGCAGGCCCTGGGGCAGAAGCGCCAGCATCAGCACCAGGGCACGCAGCATGGCCTCAGCGGCCGAACAGGCCCTTGAGCCTGTCGCCCACTTCCTCGTCCAGGCGCTGTTGCAGGCGTTTTTCGGCCTCCTGCTTCTTGCCTTCCAGCCGCTGCTTGAGCCAGGCATCCTTGTCGAAGCGGAACCCGGGGCTGCTCAGCGGGCCGCTGATGCGGATCGGGGCATAGGTCTTGCCACCGGCCTTGTAGAGGCGCAGCTCGTAGTCGATGCGCTCGGCCGGCAGGTCCACGGTGCCCAGGCCCCGCACGGTGAACTTGCGCGCGCGCAGCTCCAGGTCGCGGTTGTCGATGATGCCCTGCCTGATTTTTGCACTGGCGGTCAGGCGGGTGAAGCCCACGTGTTTTACCGAGGGGTCGTAGGGCTGGTTGAGCAGCAGGGCCAGCACCTGGTTGACCTGATGGGCGATTTCGGAGTTGTTGACCGAGCCCTCGCCAAAGGCGAAGGAGGCCTTGCCGTTGAGCCCCTTTTTCAGGGCGCTGGGGCGGTTGCCCGTCGTGGTGACCGACATGTCGAAATCGGCCTTGCCGCTGAGGTACTCGTCACCGGCCATGTCCTTGATGAGCGGGCCGCTCTGCACACCCTTCAGGGCAATGGTGGTGGCGTATTTCGGAGTCTTGCCGCGCGCATCAAGGCGGGTGGTGAGCCGGATGTTGCCGTCATACAGGCGTGCAGTGAGCGGATCGATGCGCAGCACGCCCTTGCGTGCAATGAGGTGCAGGCGCGCATCGCTGGTACGCGCCTTGAAGGCCTTCAGCCGGCCGACCGAGAAGTGCCCGTCCACATCCAGTGCGCGCAGGGTGTCCATGGGCAGCTCGATGGGGGCATCGTCACTGGCCGCCTGCGGGCCGCCGGACTTGCCGACGGGTGCCGGTTTGCCGGTATCCTCCGCGGGTGGCGGGAGGTAGCGGTCGAGGTCGATGGCATCGACGGCGAGGTCGAAACGCACGGCCTGGCTGGAGAGGTCGGGCAGTCGTATGTTGCCCTTGAGGGTGGTGTCATCGAGCTCGATACGGATGGGCTCGAGCGTGGCCTGGCGGGTGTCGCCCCGGGCCTCGATCAGGAACGAGGCACGCTGCAGGACGCCGGGGTCGGCGGTTTGCGGCGCCTCGACTCCGGCCTTCTTCATGAGCGTGCGCGGGCTGAACTCGGCCACCTTCAGGCTCGCCTGCCAGCGTGGCTCGGCGGTGATGTCGCTGGCCCGGGCCTTGCCGCTGATGACCAGCCCCAGGGTCTCGATGCGCAGCGGATCGAGGCGTGCCGTGCCGGCACTGAGATCGGCACGGGCAGCGGCCTCGAGACGGGCCTTGAGTTGCCCGTCCGGCAGGTCCGGGGCGCGGAGGGACAGGCCGAGCTCCAGGGTGTCGATCCGGTATTGCCCCTTTTCGGGGTTGAGTGTGGCCTTGCCCTTGAGTGCGGCATCCAGGGCCAGATCGGGCTTTTGGGTCAGGTGCAGGCGGGCCTCGATGGGCATGGGACGCCCGGGAATCAGCGCCCCTGTTTTCAGTTCGAAGGGATCGAGGGTGATCACGGTGCCGGTATCGGCATCATTGTAATGGATGCGCGTGTTGCGGATCTCGATCCCGTTCAGTTCAACCCGCACCGGCGGGGCAGAGGACGCGGCGTTTGACGATGGCGCCGGGGCCTCGGTCGGGGAAGCGGCTTCCTCGGCAGGCCCGCTCTCGCCCTTGCCGGCCAGGTCGTGCCAGTTGTCATGCCCGTCCATGGTGCGGATCAGTTCCACCTGCAGGCCGTCGAGCAGCAGGGTGTCCACCTTGAGTTCGCGGCGCAGCAGGGGCAGCAGCTCGACTGCGACATGCACGGTCTTGACCCGGGCAAAGGGGCGCTTGCCGAAGTCGGGCGGGTTGCCGAGCACGGCATCATGCAGATCGAGCCCCAGCGAGGGCCAAAGGGTGAGCGAGATCTCGCCCAGACTGAAGCTGCGGCCGGTCTGCTGCTCGACAAGCGAGACGATCTGCGGCCGGTAGCGGTTGGCATCGAAGGTCAGGATGAAAATCGCCAGCCCGGCAGCGAGCAGAACAACGAGAAGCCCCAGTCCGTACAAAACCCTTTTCATGTGCGCGACTCCGTGGCAATGTGGAGGTGATGCCGTTCGGCATGCGATACAATGTTGGCACATTCCCAGGGAAACGGACAATGAATCCCGGCGATATCGGAAGGCGCATTTCCTCCGGCCTGCGGTCGATCTGGCTGTGGCTGGTCGATCTCTACCACCCGCGTACCTGGCGCGAGCGCGGCATGCTCTGGGCCGGTGGCGTGGTGCTCGGTACGCTGCTCGTGCTGATGTTCATTCTGGGCTGGTACTGGAGTCGCGAGCCCGACCTGTTCGATGTGCGTGAAGTGACGCTCGAGAAGCTCGGTGGTGACGAGTCGCGCATGGTGACCGGGACAGTGACGGTAGCCACCACCATCCATGTGGCCGAGACCCTGCTCGACAAGCCCGGCGGCTATCTCAGCAACGACGTGATGCCCCCGGGCGTTCTGCTCGACAACATCCCCAACTGGGAATATGGCGTGGTGGTGCAGCTCCGCGACATGGCCCGGGCCCTGCGCAACGATTTCAGTCGCTCCCAGTCGCAGTCGATCGAGGACAAGGACCTCATCATCGCCGAGCCGCAGTTCAACTTCGACACCGATTCGTGGATGTTCCCGCCCACCGAGCGCGAATACCGCAAGGGGATCGCCGCGCTGGAGCGTTATCTGAACCGCCTGTCCGATCCGACCCAGCCGGACGCGCAGTTCTATGCGCGCGCAGACAATCTGCGCGAGTGGCTGGTGCTGGTGGAAAAACGCCTCGGCTCGCTCTCGCAACGGCTCTCGGCCAGCGTGGGCCAGCTGCGCGAGAACACCGACCTGGCGGGCGATCCGGCTGCACGCCAGTCCACCCGTGCCCCGGGCCGCATGGTGGTGCGCACGCCCTGGCTGGAAATCGACGACGTGTTCTATGAGGCACGCGGCGCAACCTGGGCGCTGATTCACATGATGAAGGCGGTCGAGATCGATTTCGACGGCGTGCTCACCAAGAAGAATGCCCATGCCAGCCTGCGCCAGATCATACGTGAGCTGGAAGGCACGCAGCAGCCGGTGTGGAGCCCGATCATCCTCAATGGCAGCGGTTTCGGGCTGGTAGCCAACCACTCCCTGGTCATGGCATCCTACATCTCGCGTGCCAATGCGGCCGTCATCGACCTGCGCAATCTTCTCGAGCAGGGATAGGAACAGACGGATGAACCAGCACAACCCCAAGCTCAAGGGCGACCACAACCCGAATTTCCGGCGCCTGCCGCGCATCCTGTTCGTCAGCGAGTGCACCGGCAGCCGTACGGCCATGGCCGAGAGTTACGGACGCAAACTGGGTGAGGGCCTGATCGATGTGCTGGCTGCCGGAGCCGAGCTGACGGCACTGGATCCGCGCACCATCGAGGTCATGCGCGAGGACGGCATCGATGTGCGCGACTACACCGCACGGGTTTTCAGCCGCGACCTGGCCGAATGGGCCGACATCATCGTGGTGCTCTGCGCCACGCCGGGCAAGGTGCATCCCTACATCCCGGAAGGCGCCGTGCGCAAGGACTGGCCGATCCGCAATCCGGCGCGTCAGGCCAAAAACGACACGGACAAGGCGCCCTTCGTCAAGGCCCGGGACGACATCAAGCGGCGTATCCAGCAGCTCGTCAACGCGATCAAGCTGTCGCGTCTTGGGCAGTAACGATCAGCAGCCGTCGCTGCACTCGGCCGCGTAGTCCTCGGCCTCCCAGTCGCCCGACTTGCCGCCGCTCTTTTTGAGCAGGCGGATATCGTCCATCACCATGCCGCGATCCACTGCCTTGCACATGTCGTAGACGGTGAGCAGGGCCACCTGAACGGCCGTCAGGGCCTCCATCTCCACGCCGGTCTGGCCGCGTGTCTCCACCGTGGCACGGCAGCGCACGAGGTTGTTCTCCTTGTCCGGTTCCAGCTCTACCGCCACCCGGGTCAGCATCAGCGGATGGCAGAGCGGCACCAGGTCGCTGGTCTTCTTGGCCGCCATGATGCCGGCGATGCGGGCGATGCCGAGCACATCCCCCTTGCGGTGGCCGCCCGAGATGATGAGCGCCAGCGTCTGGGGCTGCATGCGGATCACGCCGCCGGCAATGGCGATGCGATGGGTCTCGTCCTTGGCGCCCACATCCACCATGTGGGCCTGGCCGTTTTCGTTGAAGTGGGTCAGTTCGCTCATACCCTGGAATCCGGTGCTAGAATGAGAGGTCCTGCGAAAAATCGAGCATATCAGACATGAGCGTTAAGGTCAGATACTTTGCCAGTCTCGGCGATCTCATCGGTCGCAACGAAGACCACATGGATATCGCGGGCCATGTCACGGTGGCCGACGTCTGGCGCGAGGCGACCGGCGAGATCCCCATGCCGCCGCGCACTCTGGTGGCCGTCAATCAGGAATACGCCGATCTGGAGCAGGTGGTACACGACGGTGACGAGGTGGCCTTCTTCCCGCCCGTCACCGGGGGCTGAGCCATGCCGCTGGTACGGATCGTCGAGGAGGCCTTCCAGCCCTGGTCGCTGCTGGCCGAACTGGAGCCGGAGCTGGGCCTGCGCCCGGGCGGGGTCGGCGCAACCGCCGTGTTTGCCGGCACCATGCGCGACTTCAACGAGGGCGACACGGTGCAGGGCATGACCCTGGAACACTATCCGGGCATGACGGAACGGCATCTCGAACGCATCATTGACGAGGCCCGCGAGCGCTTCGGAATCCTCGATGCCCTCATCGTACATCGCGTGGGCCCCATCCGTCCCGCCGAGACCATCGTCCTCACCGCCGTCTGGTCTGCCCACCGCAAGGCCGCCTTCGAGGCCAACCGTTTCCTGATGGAAGAACTCAAGCACCGCGCCCCCTTCTGGAAAAAGGAGGCACTGAGCGACGGCAGCAGTCGTTGGGTGGAGCAGAACACCCCCGGCTGATGGCGCAGGAACACGCCGATGACTGTCCCGCTAGGGTGGCCCGTGCGCGTGCCCGGCATCCCTGGCCCGACAGCCCCCCCGAGGCGCGGGCCCTGCAGGAGCGGCTGCGCAACGCGATCATCACTGGTGATGCAATGCCGCGACCGGTGCGGCGCGTGGCCGGGGTCGATGTCGGTTTCGAACAGGGCGGCCGGGTGACCCGGGCTGCCGTGGCGGTGCTAGATGCCGCCACGCTCGAACTGCTGGAATACCGCATTGCCCGTAGCCCCACCCGCTTTCCCTATGTGCCGGGCCTGCTCTCGTTTCGTGAACTGCCCGCCGTGCTCGATGCCTTCGAGGGCCTGGAGAGATGCCCCGACCTCCTGGTCTGCGATGGCCAGGGACTGGCGCATCCGCGCCGCTTCGGTATCGCCTGTCACCTGGGCCTGCTGCTCGACCTGCCGGCCATCGGCGTGGCCAAGAGCCGCCTGGTGGGCAGCTTTCGGGAGCCAAGCATGGAACGGGGCAGTCGTGCACCACTCATGGATGGCGAAGAAACCATCGGCGCCGTGCTTCGTACCCGCAGCGAGGTAAGGCCCGTATTCGTCTCGGTTGGCCACCGGCTGTCGCTCGATACGGCCATCGAATGGACCCTGCGCCTGAGCCCGCGCTACCGCCTGCCGGAGCCCATCCGCTGGGCCGACGGGCTGGCCTCGCGACGGCCGTCGTTCATGCGCAGGGTCGAGGAGTAATCCGTTCAGCTCCTGCGCCACAGGCTGGCCAGCAGCGAGCCCGAGAGATTGTGCCAGAGCGAGAACAGGGCGCCGGGCAGGGCGGCCACCGGGCCGAAGTATTTGACTGCCAGGGCCACCGCCAGGCCGGAGTTCTGCATGCCGGTTTCTATGGCCAGGGTGCGGGCGATGCGCGGCGGCTGGCCCAGGAGCCGCGGCACTGCATAGCCGATGAGCAGGCCGCCTGCA
>RFHG01000467.1 GCA_003696465.1 Gammaproteobacteria bacterium
CGGCACCCGGCACCGTGAACAGGCGGGCGAACAGCGCCAGACCCGCATCCAGGGCGACCGCCGCATCCAGGTCCAGGGCCACAGCCGGCTCAAGGTGCAAAAGGACCTCCACCACCAGGCCGCGGCCAGCCAGCGCCTGCAGTCCGGAGAGGCAGCCCGTCTAAGCGCCCGGGCCAGCCTCCAGCTCGCCACCACCGGCAGCCTCCGGGTCCAGAGCGAAGGCGATCTCACCGTACGCGGCAAGCAAGACCACAACCTGCACGCCGGCGGAGAACTGCACCTGCAAGGCGCCAAGGAGATCGACGTGACCGCGAAAGGTCCCATCGTTATCGAGCAGAACGGCGGCGGCGTACGCATCGAGCCCAGCGGCGAGATCCACCTCTACGGCAACAGCATCACCTTCGAGGGCGCCGTGAGCTATGCCGGCCAGGTCCACTACGACCTCGGCGCGCCGAGCCTGCCGGGCAGCTCGCGACCCAAAGCGCCTCTCAACGTCCGGGAAATACAGCCGCTTGTGGATGAGCAGGATACACCTTCCCCACAGACCCGGGATCTCGAGATCGAAGTCACCAACGCGCTGCTCGAGCGTTTCGGTCTTCATCTCAACCTGCTGGACAAGCTGGCATATGAATTGATTTCCGATACCGGTGAGGTCAGGAAGGGGCGGATCAGTGACGGCTGGATCCGCGAACGGAAGGTCGGCATCAGAGCCACATTCCGGCTTCGTTTTACCGAATCCGTCACCCGGGACGAGGATGCATGATGGAACAGACTCCGACTTCTGCCGAGGGGCGTGCCGAGGACGCCGGCACGGTGTCCGAAACCTTCGAATTCGATATCCGCCAACACCAGACCGGCCCAGGGGGCGCAGTACGGGTGCGCTTGCACATCCGGCAGGCCACGGCCATGATCCTGCTCCCCTCCCTGACCTGCCCCGCCCTGGTGAAGGAAGGCGAGCCTGTGCGTCTGCTGATTGCGGCAGAGGAATGGTTCTACCAGACCCACCAGGCAGATCGTAAAGTGCAGGACTTCACGGGGGCACACAGCAGCCGGATGTTACTGCGACTGGTGGCGCAACATCTCAAGATACGGCCCTTCGATGACAGCCTGTCCGACAAGATTCGTCCGCTCGTCCAGGACAGGCCGCTGCTGGCATCCGCCTCGGATGCGGCCCAGCGGCTGTCGGTCCAGTACCTGGGGCCGCTCGGCAGTGCATTGCGCACCGTGGGGGGCGAGGAACGGTTCGTGGGCTATCTGCGCCCCGAAATCCTCGACCTCTGCCGCAGGCAGCGGCTCACTCGCCTGTTCCAGATCGTCTATCAGGGGCCGGAACTGACCTCCGGGCCAACGGGTGCGCTCTTCGATGCCTCGTGGCTGATACGGACAAACCGCCCGCAAGGGCAGATTACCCCGGAGCACGAACCGCAGGACGCATGGACCCTGCAGTTTCTGGAACAGGATCCGTATATTGGTGACAGCGATTTCAAGTACGAGATTGATGTCGACAGCCCCGAGATTGATTTCACCCCCCGAAAAGACCGGCCAATCCGCAACTTCCACCCGATCTGGATCGGGCCGGCGAACAAGCCGGTACTCAATCCGGGTCATCTTACGGATGTCCATGTATCTTCACGGCAACATGCCTTCACCCGGATGCGTCCGCAGTTGTTGCCGGGGTATTCGCCTGATATCGCTGCCCGGGTCAATACCAGTTTCGAGACCCTGCGCGACCTGATGGACCAGTTCGGTGAGGATCCGGAGGTGGATTTCCTGTTCTTCACCGGTGATCTCATCGACTACAACCGCAACTACAACCCCACGCCCTTCCTGAAAGGAGAAAAGCGCACCACGGGTGCGCTGTGGCAGGCGATGAACCTCGACCACCTCAACGCCCGTGACGCCAGCGGCCAGCCCGTTCGGGACGGAAAGGGCCACATCCTGCCCAACACCAAAGACTACCCGCGCGGCATCGACAACGCCGTGATGTACAGCCTGTTCCTGCGCTTCATGCGCAAGTACGGCAAACCCGTCTTCCTGGTGGCCGGCAACCACGAGGCCTATACCGTGCCCTATGGCATCTCGGCCCGTATCCACAAGGAGCAGATTTTCAGCGAAAAGGACAATCCTGAAAAGGCGGTCGAGGAATCACGGCAGACTCAGGCACGGAGAAGGGAAGCGCTGCAAAACGGCCAGGCCGACAAGGGCATCAAACGCGCCAATCCCGGCATGCCGGCTGATCACAACCTCAGCATTCCCGAAGCGATCCTGCTGTATGGGCCCGATTTCAATCGCGTAATCATCTCAAACAATTTCAAGTCCCGTAATCTGGACTGGTTCTATACCGTGTTTTCGCCCATTCAGGACTTCTATTTTACCTGGGGAGAACAATGCGTGATTGGACTCGGCTGGGGTGACGAGGAGCAATACCTGGCGATGCCGTACAGCCGGGGACGCCAGATCACCGGTTTTCTGCCCTGGGCCACGGAAAGCCTGTCGGACCGGCAATTGCAGTTGGTGGAATCGGCCCTGCAGGCAAAGCGACGGGCCAATCTTCTGGCCTGCCATTTCACCCTGGTGAATTACGATGCGCCGGTTCCGATTGCCGAAGAAGGAGAAGTCAACTTCAACGATACCGCGAGCGTGATAACCCATCACAGCGAAGGCACCTTCACCAACAATCGCAAGCCCCTGTACCGTCTGTTGCTGGACGGCGCATTCAGCTGTACCCTGTCCGGCCACTCCCACCGGGCAGCGCATTACCGGATCACCGCGAGAGACGACGGGCTCGTACGGCACGATTTCAACGTCCGCGGACAGGCGCCCTGCCCGCGTACAGGGCGATACCAACCGTGCCCTGACGGCCCCCAGATCCTCGTTTCCGCCTCGGGCGGCCCGATTCCGGTGCAGAACCACCATGGCGAACTGGCCGGTCAGGGGCTGGATATCCCGTCGGGTACGCAGATACGGTTTTCGCCGGAGGGTAAAATCACCGACATCAGAGTCCGGCGCACGAGAAACCCGAAAGCGAAACCGCGGTTGTCGGTCGTGCTCGATTATGCCGATCTGCTTGGCGGGGAAGACACGTCGGTAGGGCCATTGTTCAGTCGTTTTGCCCAGGAGACGGACAACGGCCCCTTCATCATCGAGGTCAACCCGAAGATGGGGTTGCCGAAGATGCAGTGGATCGAATCGATTGCTGTCCTAAAGCGGACAGGAAAAAGAGTCGAAAGGGTACGTTCAAGCTTGCAATACGATATTGCGAGGAACCTATACGAACTGCGCGTCGATGGAGAAGATATCGATGCTTCAGGGGTGAGGGCAAAAACCCGGTATTATGTGGAAGTCAGGGCAAGTCAAAATCTGAAAAATATCGATCCATACACTGTATATAGTATGGAAGACCCGTGGATCTGGCAGGCCCGAATCATTTCACGGCAGAAAGAGGCCCTGAAGCAGCTTCATCAGCGTCTGGATGCGACACCTGGATTGGTGCCTCGAAAGGTGGTTGAAGAATTGGAACAGAGAGTGCGCGAGAAGAACCAAGGGATGGAAATACAGCGTGACCCCAAGCATGGGGAAATACCCGATCTCAGGGCGTATTCGCGGTATTTCGGGAAAGAGTATGCTTTCCC
>RFHG01000468.1 GCA_003696465.1 Gammaproteobacteria bacterium
CATCAATGGCGGCTACATCATGCCCGCTTGGTACGACATCCGGCAGAGCGATCTCGGCATCGAGCACGACCGCGACGGCATCGAGCGCTCGACCAGGGCTATCCGCATGCTGATCGAGCAGGAGGTCATGCACGGCATCCGTCCTGGCCGCATCATCCTGGCCGGTTTCTCCCAGGGCGGCGCGATGGCGCTGCATGTCGGACTGAGCCAGAGCGAGGCCATCGGCGGCATCATCCCACTTTCGGCCTACCTGCTGCTGCCCGAACAAAGCGATCGCTTTACCCCTGCATCCAGATCCACGCCGATCTTCATGGCCCATGGCATCGACGATCCCGTGGTTCCCTATGCTCTGGGCGATGCCAGCCGCCGCAGGCTCGAAGCCTTGGGCTACGATCTCGAATGGCACAGCTATCCGATGCAGCATTCCGTCTGCCCGCAGGAGATCGCCGATATCGGCCGCTGGATCAACCGGCGGCTGGACGAAGCGGCCTAGGAAAGCTTCTCCAGACCCTTGAACTCCTCGACTTCGACATAGACGCAGGCCGGATAGATCGGCCCGATATCGAGCAGCACCCAGGACTCGCCGCGCAGCCCCAGCTCGACGTCGAAGACATCGCCCGGCGCTACCATGTCGATGATCGGCCCCGGCAGCTGCACCGGGCCGATGGCCTCACCCTGATGGCTGAAGTTCAGATAGATGGCCTTCTCCTCGATGCGCATGACGCTGGCATGGCCCTCGATAAAGCGGGAGAAACGCTGCCCGCGGACGCGCGGCGACATGCCGCTTCCGGAACGCACGAAATGGTACAGAACCCGCGAAAGCCGGGCGGCGCGCACCGCTTCGGGCTCCACCTCGGCCAGCACCTCGAGGAATGCCTGCAGGCGCTCACTGGGCCACCAGTGATGCCGGTGCACAAAGGAAAGGAAATCGCGCAGGATCACGGCATAGGCCTCGATCAGATCGGCATCGCTGGTTTCACGCAGCACGAACCAGCCGAGAAAGTCGCGCACATGTTCCGGGTCCAGAGCCTCCAGCGGCA
>RFHG01000469.1 GCA_003696465.1 Gammaproteobacteria bacterium
CCGCCGGGCGAGCTGGGGCGTATCGACTTCCGGGCGAAGCTGCCGGGAACGACGGCCAAACAAAAGGGAATTGTGGTGGAAAGCCGCCGGGAAACCCTTCCGGCCCCGGAGCCGCAGATCGTGCAGAACCTCTTCGGCACGGATTACAACCACGGCTTCTTCCAGTACAAGGCCTGCGACTTTTGCGACGACGTGGTCGGGGAGACGGCCGATATTTCCGTTGGCGATGCCTGGTTGCCGGAATACATTCCTGATGGTCGGGGCACCAGCCTGGTCATCCCGCGGCATCCGGTACTGCATCAGATCCTGGAAGAAGCGGCCAATGCGGGACGGATCCACCTGGAGCGCATCACCGTGGAGCAGGCCGTGGCCTCTCAGGCTGGAGGCTTCCGCCAGCGCAGGGAAGGGTTGGCCTATCGTTTGTATCTGGCCGACCGGGCCGGGGTCTGGCGGCCTCCCAAACGCGTCAGGCCGTCGAACCGCCTGAGTCGCCGGCGCAAGGCCATCTATCGGTTGCGTACGCTTCTTTCGGAACGCAGCCATGCAGCTTTCCAGCGTGCCCTGAAGGCAGGGGCGTTCGAAGTGTTTCGGAACGAGATGCAGGCCCTGCTCGATCAATACCGCGCTCTGTATCGCCCTACGTTCTGGCAGCGGATCCGAAAGGGGGTTGTCCGACGATGGAAGCGTTGGACCCGTAAAGCTAACCGGCAGGCCTCATGACCATCGGCATCGTTGGAACCAATGCCTGGAATAAGGGGGCCGAGCTGATGCAGGTCGCTCTTCAGGAGCACCTGCGTCGCCGGGATCCCGGGATGGTGCTGGCGGTGCCGGGCGACTTCGGCACGTACGAGGAGCGGGCGCAGTACGGCCTGCGCTACCTGCTGCCGCCGTTGCGCAAGGGACGCGCCTGGCTCGCCCTGCAGCTCCTGCCGGCCCCGCTTCGCCGGTCGTTTGGCGTCGTCGTCGAGGACGAGGTCGATGCTATCCTGGATGCTTCCGGGTTTGCCTTCGGGGACCAGCATCCGCTCAAGCGCACGGTGCGCTTTGCGGAGGATGTGGAGCGGTGGCGGCGGCAGGGCAAGCCGGTCGTGTTACTGCCTCAGGCGTTGGGGCCGTTTGAGCAGCCGGCCATGCGAGCGGCCTTCGCCCGGGTGA
>RFHG01000074.1 GCA_003696465.1 Gammaproteobacteria bacterium
CCCAGCACCCAGCGCCCCTGCAGGATGTGCTCGGCCAGCCACTGCGGCCCCGAGGTATAGGGCAGACCACGATCGAGCAGGGCCTCGATCACCGGCATGCCGCGGCGCATGACATTGCCCACCACCACCATGTCGAGATCATCCTCGAGCACTTCCGGGTCATAGCCCTCGTGCAGCGGGATGCCGAGTGCACGCAGCTGGTCGCTCATCGGTGGCCAGGCCTGGGCATCGGAGCCCGACACCTCGTGCCCGGCCTCGACCGCCAGTCGCGCAATGCCGCCCATGAACGTACCGCAGATGCCGAGAATGTGGATCTTCATGTCAGGGCCTCGAGCTGGCTGGAAAAGAGGATCGCCAGCATCACCTCCGAAAACAGGTACTGGATCACGGCCGCGGCCAGACCGAGAAAGATGTTCGACAGTCCGAATGCGTGGCGAAAGATATGGGCATTGACCGCCAGCAGCCAGGAAAACAGCAGATAGACCAGAAAACTCGACACCCCGCCCTCTCCGGAACCGACCAGACTGCTGATGACCGCCACCAGCGGCAGCATCACGATGCTCACCAGCGCACCGGCACCGGCCAGCGCGGTCCAGGTCTGCAGCAGGCGGTTGAGTCGCCCCTGCAGGGCCAGGATGAAGGCCGCAAACCCCGCCAGCAGCAGTGCGTCGGTGGCCGACATCAGGAATGCCGTCATCACGCCCAGGCGGTCGGACAGCAGCCAGGTGCCAAACAGGAGATAGGCCGCGGTGGCCATGCGCATCAGCCAGCGCGAGGGCGGCAGATCCTGCGGCGGGCGCAGCATCAACGCCACCTGCGCCAGCAACAGCAGGCTGTCTCTCACGGGGCGGGCCGGTGCGGGAGAAATATCGTTCATGGGGGCATGTTAACCGATTGGAGGATGCAGGGTTTACTCACAAAGGGGCAGTTCCCTTTCTGCTCGAGCATGCGAATGCGCAGTTAATTGATGAATGCCAATCATCCTCAATCACTTCCTTGCCGAAGCTGACTGTCGAATGTTTCGTACCCGCTTACGCGGGCACGAGTTCATTTCTTTTGCACGCGCAAAAGAAACGAACCGTCGATCCCGCGGCCGGG
>RFHG01000470.1 GCA_003696465.1 Gammaproteobacteria bacterium
CAGGCCAAGCTGCTGCGGGCGATCCAGGAGCGCGAGATCGACCGCCTCGGCGGCTCGAAGCCGGTGAAGGTCGACATCCGCATCATCGCGACATCGAACCGCGACCTGCAGGAGGAGGTCAGGAAGGGCACCTTCCGCGAAGATCTCCTGTTCCGGCTCAATGTCGTCAATCTCTGCATTCCCCCCTTGCGGGAGCGGCCGCAGGACATCCCCGCGCTTGCCGAGCATTTCGCGCGCAAATACGCGGAGGTCAACGGCCTGCCCTATCGGCCCTTGTCCAAAGAGGCCATTGCCCTCCTTCACCAGCACCCCTGGCCGGGCAATGTCCGCGAGCTGGAAAACACCATGCACCGTGCCGTGCTGCTGGCCAGCGGCAACGAGATCGGACCGGAGGCGATCGTCCTGCCGAATGGGGCACGGCCGGCCTCGGCGCGCACGAACCAGGCCATGTCCTTCGCCGCAGCATCCGAGCGGGGTGCCCCGGCCGAAAACGGTGGCAGCACGCAGGCCGGTCAGGCGCGCCCTTCCCTGGTGGGCCGCACGGTAGCCGAGGTCGAGCGCGAGCTCATCCTCGATACCCTGCGCCATTGTCTGGGCAATCGCACCCATGCGGCCAATATTCTCGGCATTTCGATCCGCACGCTGCGCAACAAGCTCAATCAGTATCAGGCCCAGGGTATCCCCATTCCCCAGCCCATGAGTGGCTCCAGTCGGGCGCAGGCCTCCTGATCGCAGGGGCCGGAGGGGAATGCGGATTGCTCCGCCGATGACAAGGAATGGCTGAGACGATGAGTGAAGTGGCGGCCACACCTCCCAGCCCTGCGACCCCGCCGGTTGCCGGACGCAGCGGCGCCGCGAGCTGGAGGACGAGAACGCCTTCTACGGCGCCATGGACGGCGCGGCGAAATTCGTGCGCGGCGACGCGATCGCCGGCGTGCTCATCACCTTCATCAACATCATCGGCGGCATGATCATCGGCGTCGCGCTGAACGGCATGCGCTTTTCCGAGGCCATCGACCGCTACACGATCCTGACCATCGGCGACGGACTGGTCAGCCAGATTCCGGCACTGCTGGTGTCCACGGCGGCCGGCCTCATCGTCACCAAGGCCTCGGGCCAGGGCTCCACCGACCGGGCGCTGATCGGCCAGCTGTCGAGCTTTCCGAAGGCGCTGGCGCTCACCTCGGGGCTCATGCTGCTGTTCGGCCTGATGCCGGGCCTGCCGTTCCTGCCGTTCGCGGTGCTGGGCTCGCTGCTCGGCTATGTCACCTGGCGGATCCAGGATGGCCGCAAGAAGGCCGCGGCCGAGGCCGAGACCGCGCGCGAGAAGGCGAAGGCCGCCGAGCCCAAGGCGGAGGAGCCGATCACCAAGGCGCTTGCGATCGACATGATCCGGCTCGAGCTCGGCTTCGGCCTGCTGCCGCTCGTCAGCGACAAGGAGCAGGGCCGGCTCACCGAGCAGATCAAGGCGCTGCGCCGCCAGCTTGCGCAGGAGTTCGGATTCGTGATGCCCTCGGTGCGCATTCTCGACAACATGCAGCTGCCCACCAACGCCTATGCCATCCGCATCAAGGAGGTGGAGGCCGGACGCGGCGAGGTGCGGCCCGGGATGCTGCTCGCGATCGAGGGCAGCGGCCGGCGCATCGACCTGCCCGGCGAGCATACCACCGAGCCCGCATTCGGCCTGCCCGCGATCTGGATCGACAAGACCCTGAAGGAGGAGGCGACCTTCAAGGGCTGCACGGTCGTCGACGCCTCCACCGTGATCACCACGCATCTGACCGAGGTGATCAAGGACAACATGCCCGAGCTGCTCACCTACGGCGAGACCCAGAAGCTGCTGAACGAGCTGCCGGAGGAGCAGAAGAAGCTCGTCGACGATCTCGTGCCCAACCACGCGAGCGTCACCACGATCCACCGGGTGCTGCAGAACCTGCTCGCCGAGCGCGTCTCGATCAAGGATCTCGGCACCATCCTGGAAGGCATCGCGGAGGCCGTTCTCGGCGGCAGCCGCAGCATCGTCACCATCACCGAGCACGTGCGCAGCCG
>RFHG01000471.1 GCA_003696465.1 Gammaproteobacteria bacterium
ATGATGCGGATGCCCTCGAGGATCTCGTCGGCCCGTTCGCGCATCAGGCGGTCGTCGCAGGTGATGTAGGGCTCGCATTCGGCCCCGTTGATGACCAGGGTGTCCACCGGATGCGCGGCCGGCGGATTGAGCTTGACCGCGGTGGGGAAGGCCGCGCCGCCCAGGCCGACGATGCCGGCATCGCGTACCCGCTGGCGGATTTCCGCCGCATCCAGGGCCTGCCATTCGCGGGTGCCCTGCGGCCGATCGGGCCACCAGGCATCCTCGCCATCGGGTTCGATGACGATGCAGGGGCCGGGCAGGCCGGAAGGATGAGGCAGGGGGTGTTCGCCGATGTCGGTCACGGTGCCGGAGGTTGGCGCATGCAGGGGGGCGCTCACGTAGGAGGGCGCCCGGGCAATGGGCTGGCCCTTCCAGACGCGCTCGCCCACCCTGACCACCGGTTCGGCATCCTCGCCGATGTGCTGGTGCAGGGAGAGGACGAGCCGCTTCGGCAGGGGGAGCGGGTGGCTTTCCCGGTCGCGGGTGGCTTCCTTGTGCTCCGGCAGGTGCAGGCCGCCATGGAAGTGCCAGAGCCTGTGCCCGTGGAAAAGATGGGTGGTCATACCGTGCTTCCACCCTCGCTGGTCCGGGGCAACACCTCGTCGATGTAGATGTGCTCCTCGGGATTGGGCCATTTCCAGGTGCGGATGTCCGGCTTGATTTCCACCATGTGGATGCAGTCCACCGGGCAGGGGTCCACGCACAGCTCACAGCCGGTGCACTCGTCCTCGATGACGGTATGCATCTGCTTGGGAGCACCGACGATGGCATCCACCGGGCAGGCCTGGATGCAGAGTGTGCAGCCGATGCACAGCTGCTCGTCGATGAGGGCCACGCGGGGCGGACGCTCCTCTCCAACCGACTCGTCGAGTGGCTTGGGGTCGCGCCCGAGCAGGTCGGCCAGGGCCTGGATGACCTGTTCGCCACCGGGCGGGCAGCGGTTGATGTCGGCCTCGCCGGCGGCGATGGCCTCGGCATAGGGGCGGCAGCCGGGATAGCCGCACTGGCCGCACTGGGTCTGGGGCAGGATGGCGTCGATCTGGTCGACGATGGGATCGGCATCCACATGGAAGCGAATCGAGGCATAGCCCAGCAGCAGCCCGAAGAAGGCCGCCAGACCGCTGATGACCAGGACCGCGCTCAGCACCGGCTGCTCCTCACGGTGCCACCAGCCCGGAAAAGCCCATGAAGGCGAGCGACATGAGGCCGGCGGTGATGAGAGCAATGGCGCTGCCCTGGAAGGGTTCGGGTACATCGGCTGCCGCCAGGCGCTCGCGAATGGCGGCAAACAGCACCAGCACCAGCGAGAAGCCCACCGCGGCA
>RFHG01000472.1 GCA_003696465.1 Gammaproteobacteria bacterium
ATTGTGGCGGGACGCCAGCCAGGCAGGGCTGTTGTAGCTGAGCCAGGTGGTGCCGCTGTCGTCCTGGTAGACAAGGGCCTTCATCGGCAGGTCGATGGCAGTTTCCTGATCACATTGCATCAGCTTGCTGCCGATCTTCGGATTGCCGAAGAGGATCAGCACGGTCGGGCGCAGCGGCAGGCCCGCGCGCGGCCCCTGCGGCATGGTCGATGCGGCTGAAAATCTTCATGCCCTTGTCCCTGAGCGCCTTTTCCAGCCTGTCGGCGGTTTCCGGCACGGAGTGCGGGCTTTTCAGCGTAATCAGGCCGTCCGAGGCCTGGGCGGCAACCGGGATCCAGATCAGCAGAAGAAAAAGAACAAGGGTTGGAATCATGGTCTGAGCCTTTCCTGGCGGGTGTCCTTCCTGACAGTCAACAGTATAGCAGGGCGGGTGTGCCGGGTAAGCTGTCGAAAAATCTGACAGCCTTTCGGGTGGTCAAATTCCGCGATTGCCTGCAGGTGTGGTTGTTTGAAATGGAATGTTGCCGATGTCCTTTTCCCGAATCTGTCGGAAAGCCTGACATTTTGCGGTTGTCCCGCAGAAGAAGTTTGTGAAATCAGCCTGTTGGAGGTGGGATTGCAAATTGCAGGGATCCTGGTATGCCTGTGGACGCCTTGTGGGAGGGGTGAGGAACACCCGGCCGGTTGCGGGCGTTGAAGATTTTTGTTCGACCAGGAAGGACGACCATGGCAGACAACCGCTGGGGGAAGCGTTTCCCGACAGAGCTGAACGGACGTTTCGGCCTGCAGCAGACACGCCGTTACGGGATGATCCGTGATGTTTCCCTGTTCGGGCTGCAGATCAGCAGCTCCGTCTGCTTTCCCGAAGGGAGCCTGCTTGCGGTGACCATCCACGCCATGTCGGACAAAAACATTGTCCTTGAGGGCAGGGTTCGCTGGCAAACGCGGCTGGAACAGAGGAGCATGCCGAACAAGCGATTCGGTGAGTGCTACATGGGGTTGCAGATCGTTCGGTTCCTGGAGGGGGAAGACTCGTTTCGCGACCTCTGTTTTGAGCTGTGCTGGGAACATGCCCAGAAAAAGAAGTTGGAGCGCACGGTCCACTGAGGGGCCGTTCATCTGCCCGTTTCTCTCCGACAGGGGCGGGGTTCACAGAGCGTGCGAGAGTGTGACGCCCGGGCTGTCGGGTTTCCCCTGTTGCCAGGTCAAAGCGTCCGGTTGACGAAATCCTTCACCTTGTCCAGCCACACATCCCGTGCCTGAAAGTGCGGCACATGGCCGCAATCTTCAATCAGCAGGGTTTCGACCGGGCCCGAGCAGGCGGCGGCGATGGCGTCGACCTGTCTGGCGGTGCCGAATTCATCCCCGGTCCCCTGGATGACCAGTGTCGGGCAGCGGATGACGGCCAGCTCTTGTTCGATATTCCAGTTCCGGAAGGGCTCTGACAGCCAGACGCGCGGCCAGCGGCTGAAGATCGGCTCGATGTCCTGCTCGTGGTAGCGGGCGACCTTCTGCTTCAGGGTGGCGACATCGGCCGCCGTG
>RFHG01000075.1 GCA_003696465.1 Gammaproteobacteria bacterium
GATCTGAAGGATACGGAGGCCAGCGGGCGTGTGGCGGAGGCACTGATCGAGGTGCTGCGCCAGCCTTACACAATCGAGAATCGCGAGTATTTTCTCAGCGCCAGCATCGGCATCAGCCATTTCCCGAACGATGGCGAGCAGGCGGACGACCTGCTGCGTGCAGCCGATCTGGCGCTCTATCAGGCCAAGGAGGAAGGGCGGTCCACCTGGCGCATGCATCAGCCGGAGCTTACACGCAGGGTGGAGGCCTTCGTCAATCTGGAAGCCGCTCTGCGACAGGCCCTCGAACGGGAAGAACTGTGTCTGTACTACCAGCCGAAGGTTGATGCCCGTACCCGCCAGGTGATCGGGGCGGAGGCCCTGATTCGCTGGGAACATCCGGAGCAGGGCCTGATTCCGCCCAACCATTTCCTGCCGCTCGCCGAGGAGATCGGACTCATCGTCGAGATCGGCGACTGGGTCTTGCGCGAGGCCTGCCGTCAGGGGCGCGCCTGGATGGATGCAGGCTTCGACAATCTGCGCATCAGCGTCAATCTCTCCGGGCAGCAGATCATGGACCCGCAGCTGGTGGACAAGGTGGGGGCGGCCCTGACCGACAGCGGTTGCCCGAGCGGGCATTTGCAACTCGAGATTCTCGAGAGTTTTGTCATGCGCAATGCCGAGGAGTCCGTGCGTACCCTGAGTGCGATCCGTCACCTCGGTGTGGGGCTGGCGATTGACGACTTCGGCAGCGGATACTCCTCGCTGGCCTATCTCAAGCGGCTGCCCATCGACACCCTCAAGATTGACCAGTCACTGGTATTCGACATCCCCGATGACCCGGACGATGTGGCCATTGCCCAGGCCGTGATCGCGCTTGGACACAGCCTGGGGCTGACTGTCTGCGCCGAGGGCGTGGAAACCGCCGCCCAGCTCCAGTTTCTGGTGGGCGAGGGGGTGGACGAGATTCAGGGCTATTACTTCAGTCGTCCCCTCCCCACGGATGCATTCACGGAATACCTCAAGGGCATGCATTCCGAAGGGTGAATTCCTGTGTCGGGCCCGTTATGCTGGTGCCGGATTTGCAACCGGATTGACTCATGACCCCAGACGCCCGCCTGCTCGTTGCCCCCGGCTGCCCTCACTGCCCGACCATGATTCGCATCCTGTCCGATCTGGTCAAGGAGGGGCTGATCGGCCGGCTCGAGATCATCAACATACAGGTCCACCCCGAGGCCGCGGCCGAGGCGGGGACTCGCAGCGTGCCCTGGTTTCGGATTGGGGATTTCGAGTTTACCGGCGCGCATGGCGAGGCCGAGGTCCGTTCCTGGGCAGAGAAGGCGGCCACGGGCAGCGGCGAGATCGACTACCTGCTCGATCTCATCGAGCAGCGTCGCCTTGACGAGGTCCAGAAGGCCGTGGAGGCTGAGCCGGAACTGCTGTGCCAGCTCATCGAACGCATGGCCGACCCCGACATGAGCATGGTCGTGCGCATCGGTATCAGTGCCCTGGTGGAGGGCTGGGCAGGACGTCCGGAACTGGCCGCCTGTCTGCCCGCGGTCGAGGTACTGAGCCGCTCCGATTCCGCCACCGTTCGCGGCGATGCGGCCCATTTCCTCGAACAACTGGGCACCCCCGAGGCGCGTAGCCTGCTGGAAGGCATGCGCGAGGATCCCGACCCCCAGGTCCGGGAGCTCGTGCGGGATGCCCTGGGATCGGATGCAGTCGCCGAATAACCCACCCTCAGGGCAGATGCAGCTTTTCATTCGGGTTGGTGTTGAACCCCGCTGTATGGAACATCCTTCGCCAAGGGCATATGGGAGGGGGAACAGCCTGCCATCACACATCCCCTCTCCCGGATTGCTTGATGCGCCGAGCCTTGCGCACGCTCAGAAGCGATACCCGAGATAGACGAGCCCACCGTCGATGTCATTACGGATGTCGAGGCGCGTGGTGCCGTCATC
>RFHG01000473.1 GCA_003696465.1 Gammaproteobacteria bacterium
ATGCATCCTCGGCTTCGAGGAATACGCAACGCAGGGCCATGCCCTGGCACGGAGTCTGAACGTGCCCTTCGAGTGCATTCACGTCCACCGATTCCCGGACGGCGAAGCACTGGTGCGCCTCCCTGAATCACGCCTGTCCGGACGCATTGTGTTGTGCCGCAGTCTGCATGACCCGAATCACAAACTGGTGGAGCTGATGCTCGCGGCCCGTACTGCGCGCCAACTCGGCGCCCAACAACTCGACCTCGTCGCCCCCTATCTCTGCTACATGCGACAGGACAAGGCCTTCCATCCGGGCGAGGCCGTGAGTCAGCGCATCATTGGTGCCTGGCTGGCCGATCTGTTCGACGGACTGGTGACCGTGGATCCGCACCTGCACCGGGTGCACCACCTACGCGATGCCGTTCCGGTCGAACGCCCCGTAACCCTGCATGCCACGGGCCCCATGGGGCAGTGGATCGTCGATCATTTCAATGATCCACTGCTGGTAGGCCCCGACGCCGAATCGGAACAATGGGTGCGGGCCATTGCCGACCCGCATGGGCTTGAGTTCATCGTGGGCGAAAAGACCCGGCTCGGAGATGCCGAGGTACAGATCCAGCTGCCCGAGGCGCGCGTACATGGGCGCCCCGTGGTGCTGGTGGATGACGTGGCCAGCACCGGTCGCACCCTCGAGGTGGCCGCCCGCCTGCTGGCCGAACGCGGGGCCACGGAAATGGCCGCCGTGGTCACGCATGCCCTCTTCATCGGCGATGCCATGGATCGGCTGCACCGTGCCGGAATCACGCGCATCGTCAGCACCGATGCCATCCCGCATCCGACCAATGCCATCCCGCTGGCCAGCCTGCTGGCCGAAGGAATCAGTCATGCATCTTGAATTCCACGGCGCCGACCAGGGCGTGACCGGCTCCTGCCACCTGCTCTACGCACAGGGCAAGCGCATCCTCGTCGACTGCGGCATGTACCAGGGCAGCCGCGAGCTGGAAGAGGAAAACGCCGAGCCCTTCGGCTTCGACCCGAAGGACATCGACTACCTGTTGCTGACCCATGCCCATCTCGACCACTGCGGCCGTATTCCCCTGCTGGTCAAGCGTGGTTTTCGCGGCGAGATCATCACCACGGCCGCAACCCGGGAGCTTGCCCGCCTGGTGATGCTGGATGCGGCCCACCTCGAAGAAGAAGAGGTTCGCTGGAAACAGCGCAAGGCCCGCCGCTCGGGCAAGGATCCCAAACAGATTGTCCCGCTCTACGACACCCTGGACGCCCTCAACAGCCTGGACTATTTCGGGCGCACGGCCAAACTGCGCAAGCCATTCGAGCTCTGCCCCGGCATCGAGGTCAGCTTCCACGACGCCGGTCACATCCTGGGTTCGGCCAGCATCCTCGTACGGATCGGCAAGGGCCGGCACCCCAAACGCATCCTGTTTTCGGGCGACCTGGGCAACGGGCAGCAGCCCATCGTGCGCGCCCCCGACCGTGCCCCCAGGGCCGACGCCGTACTGATCGAGACCACCTACGGCAACCGCAGGCACAAACCGCTGGGCCCCTCGGTCGAGGAACTGTATCAGGCAATTCTCGATACGCTTCGACGTGGTGGCAATGTTCTCATTCCCACCTTTGCCCTGGAACGCGCCCAGGCCATTCTCTATTTCCTGCGCGAGGGGATCGAACAGGGCGTCCTGCCGGAGGGCCTGCCCGTGTTCCTCGACTCGCCGATGGCCATTTCGGCTACCCAGATCTTCCGTCACCATCCCGAATGCTTCGACAAGCCGACCCGGGCCCTGTTCGAATCGGGCAAGGACCCCTTTGCCCTGCCCAACCTCCACTTTACCCGGGAAACGGCCGAATCCATGGCCCTCAACCAGATCGTCAGCGGGGCCGTCATCATGGCCGGTTCGGGCATGTGTACCGGTGGTCGCATCCGCCACCACCTCAAGCATCATCTGTGGCGGGAGGAATCCAGCGTCATCTTCGTCGGCTACGCGGCCAACGGCACGCTGGCCCGCCGCATCATCGACGGGGCCAAACGCGTAAAGATCTTCGGCGAGGAGATCCCGGTACGCGCCCGGATCCATACCATAGGCGGTTTTTCCGCCCATGCCGACCAGGAGGACCTGCTGCGCTGGTACGCCCCCATCGACCCGGAGGTCACCTTTCTGGTGCATGGTGAGCCGGAGTCCATGCAGGCCTTTGCCGAAAGACTCAATGCCACCCGTGTGCTGATGCCCAAACTGGGTGACTTCTATCATTTCTGACGGGGCGTTCGCTTCCAGCGGCAATATCTGATAGAATTACTCGGGAATTGACCTTCACCCTGAAGGGCGAAGGTCATTTTTTGTATCCAACGGAGAAACACCCCATGCAAGCAGAAGTGAACGGCAAGATCATCGAGCTCAGCGAAGCCGGCTGGCTCCTCAATCTCGACGAGTGGAGCGAGGAACTGGCATATGAGATTGCCAAGAACGAAAACGTCCCGGAACTCACCCAGGAGCACTGGGACATCATCAACACCGCCCGTGAATACTTCCAGGAAACCGGTACCGTGGCCGAGCCGCGCGTCTTCACCAAGCTGATGAAGGAGCGCTTCGGCAAGGATCGCAGCAGCCAGAAATACATCTACTCGCTGTTCCCCACCGGCCTGATCAAGTGCGCCAACAAGATTGCCGGCCTGCCGCGCCCGAAGGGTTGCAGCTGAGGCAGCGCAGTCTCAAAGGTACCGGACGCCCCGCTCATGCGGGGCGTTTTGTTTTACACCATTGCCCGTTCTGATGGATATCGCCTGACCTTGTCCACACCAACGGACTAAACACACAAAGAGTGCACACTCGCTTACGCGTGCGCGCCCCACTTTCTTTGCTTGCCCAAAGAAAGTGGGCAAAGAAAGGGCACCCCGGGCCCGTGCCCGCTACGCAGGTACCCGTCCGCGAACGCATCGCTGCGGGGTTCATCGACGGGCTTCCATGCCCGACGATGAACTGGCCGGCATCCCTTGCCGGCCCCCGGGCCTGCTACGCAGCCCCGGCCAACCGCGCTCCTGCGCCCGCGGCCGGCACGGGCCAAGGGGATTGGGGTGCCAGTCATCAGGCTCCGTAGTTTTTACCTTGCTCCCGGATGCATTGGATTCAAAACCCCGGCACCCCAGTGCCTTGGAACGCGCCGGCTCCGAGTGCGATTTCCGGGATCAGCCCGAAGGGAGGCCGGCAGGGATGCCGGCCTGTGGAGCACAGCCCGGATGTTGCGCCAGCAT
>RFHG01000474.1 GCA_003696465.1 Gammaproteobacteria bacterium
CGCCCACCTTGCCACGCTCGGCATGCACCTCCAGCCGCTGATTGACGAAGGCCACCTGCCCGGCCAGACCTTCCAGCCGTGGCCAACCCGGCCAGTAGTCGAGCACGCCCTCCTCGGCGGCGAAGCGCACCTCGAAATGGCCCTGGTGTTCGATGAAGGGAAATCCGTGGAATGGCCCGCGATACAGCAGACTGCCTTCGGTCACGCGGCCACTCACGAACGCCTGCTCCAGCCACTGGGCCAGCTTCGGCTTGAGAATTCCTCGGGGAAGATAGTCACGCACATGCGCCGCATCACCATCAGCAAAATCCAGACGCAACTTGAGCTCCGGCGGCAGGCCGCCCCCCAGGGTCAGGACCAGTTCCCCGTTGCCATGCACATGCGCCGTAGCCAGCGAAAGGCCGGTTCCGGTGAGGTGCAGCCGGCCATCTTCCTGCTCGGCCACCAGCATCCCCTGCAGACGGCCGATCGGTACATCGCGCTGCATCAGTCGCGGGCTCTTCAGCGTCAGCTCGTTGCTGTCGAGCGACAGGCGGGCGCGGGTACCGGCCAGCTCCAGCCTGCCATCAAGTCCATCCACGCCCGGAATACGCTGCCAGGGCAACCAGCCCAGATCGTCAAAATCCGTCTGCAGCTGCTGGTCCACCAGCCTGCCGCCCCGCACCACTGCCTCCATGCGCAGGTTGCGCAGATCTCCCTGCGGCCGAATCCGCTCTGCCCATTGCCGTGCCGTTGCGGGCAGCTCGCGCCGTGCCAGCGCCAGCCCGGCCAGGTCCTCCAGGCGCAGGAAGCTGCTGTACAGTTGCAGTCGGACCCCGTTCTCGCCGCGTTGCAGTGCCAGGCTGGCCGAGGTCTCCGGCCACGTGCGGCCCTGACGCGCCAGCTGCAGGCGAGCCAGGTCCAGACGCCAGCCGCCCTGCACCGGCTGCCAGCGGAAGCGGGTTTTCAGGGCATCCAGCCGAATGCGGGCGGCACCGTCGGGCGTGGCCAGTTCGATACCCTGCAGGTCCATGTTGCCCACGGCCTGTTGCGTCCGGCCCTCTGCCACCTCCAGCCAGAGCAGGGCACTGCCGATGCCATCATGCAGCCCGGCACGGCGCAACAGGGCGCCGGCCGGGAGTCCCTTCACCCGCAGCCCCTTCGCCTGCAACAGGACCCGTGCCCGCCAGGCCCGGGGCAGGGTATAGTCGCCTTCGAGATCGATGGCCACCCGGACGGTACGCCCCATTTCCCGGGGCAACCCCACCTGCCCGTCCAGCCGGATACGTTCATCCGATACCGCCAGCGCGAGGCTCACGGGATCGAAGTCGATGCTGACCCCGCGCTCCTGCTCGATCCAGCGCACCCTGGAATCGACCAGCTCGACCACGAGCCCGTCGAGCAGGGCCGCCAGGCGTTCCTGCAGCCCCTGCCCGTCGCTCTTCGGTGGCTGCTCACTGCGCAACAGGCCGGGGATCACCACCCGGCCATCCCCGGTCAGTTCCAGGGCCAGATCGGCCTGTTCGATGCTGATGCGCCCCGGGGCCAGCCGCCCCTCGAACAGGGCGGCGATGCCGGGCGTGACAAAGAGATGCTGTGCCGAAAGGACAGCCCTGCCCTGTTCATCGAGCACGCGGAGATCCTGCAGGTCGAGCGCCGGCACCAGACCGCGCCAGACCACGGCCATCCGCTCCATCCGCACCGGCTGCCCCAGGGCCTTTCCGGCGGCCTCCAGCAGTTGCGGCCGGTAGTCCTCGGCCAGCGGAGAGAGGATGCGCCCCATGCTGATGAGCACGGCAAAGAGGACGATGAACAGCACCGTCCCCCAGCCAATGGTGAAGCACAGGCCGCGGAAACAGGCCCGTATCACGGGGCGCCCCCCTCAGAGGGGAACGACATCGAACTGGTCCTGCGCATAGGTGCCTTCGACCTGGATGCGCACCGGCACGCCGAGGAATTCCTGCAGCTGGGCCAGACTGGCCGACTCCTCGTCGATGAGCAGGTCGATGACCGGCTGCGAGGCCAGTACCAGCACCTCTTTCGGATCGAACTGGCGCACCTCGCGCATGATCTCGCGAAACAGCTCGTAACAGACCGTCTGCGGGGTCTTGATATAGCCGCGCCCGCCGCAGGTAGGGCAGGCCTCGCAGAGGATGTGTTCCAGGCTCTCGCGGGTGCGCTTGCGCGTCATCTCGACCAGCCCCAGCGGCGAGACCTCGCAGATCTGGCTCTTGGCATGATCGCGCTCCATGGCCCGTTCCAGCGCCCGCAATACCTGCCGCTTGTGCTCTTCCTCGGCCATGTCGATGAAATCGATGATGATAATGCCACCGAGGTTGCGCAGCCTGAGCTGCCGGGCAATGGCCTGGGCCGCCTCGAGGTTGGTCTTGAAGATGGTCTCCTCGAGATTGCGATGCCCCACGAAACCGCCGGTGTTCACATCGATGGTGGTCATCGCCTCGGTCTGGTCGAAGATCAGATAGCCGCCGGACTTGAGCGGCACCTTGCGCTCCAGCGCCTTCTGGATCTCGTCCTCGATACTGTAGATATCGAAGATGGGGCGCTCGCCCGGATAGTGCTCGATACGGCTGGCCAGCCCCGGCATGTAGGCCTGGGCAAACTCGATCATGCGCTGGGCCGTCTCCCGCGAGTCGATGCGCACCTTCTCGATGTCCTCGTCCACCATGTCGCGCAGGGTGCGCTGGATGAGCGGCAGGTCGGAATAGATGACCTGGCCGGCCGGCGTCTTCGCCGCCCGATCGCGGATGCAGTCCCACAGCTTGTTGAGGAAGGCCATGTCGCGGCGCAGGGCCTCCTCGCTGGCCTGCTCGGCGGCGGTGCGGATGATGTATCCATGCGAGCTGTTCATCTCCTCGGCCAGGCCCTGCACCAGTTCCCGCAGCCGCGGCCGCTCGTGCTCGGCCTCGATGCGGGTGGACACCCCCACGTGCCCGCCATCCGGAATCAGGACCAGAAAGCGCGAGGGGATGGTCAGGTGCGTGGTCAGCCGCGCCCCCTTGGTGCCCAGCGGGTCCTTGATTACCTGCACCAGCAGCTCCTTTCCCTGGTGCAGCAGACGGGTGATCTGCTCCTCGCGCTCCTCCTCGCCATTACCGCGCGGCACGATGTCGGATGCGTGCAGAAAGGCCGCCCGTTCCAGACCAATGTCGACGAAGGCCGCGTCCATGCCGGGCAGCACCCGCGTCACCCGCCCCTTGTAGATGTTGCCCACATGGCCGCGGCGGCTTGCGCGCTCGATCGAAATCTCCTGCAGCACGCCGTTCTCCACCAGCGCCACACGGGTTTCCATCGGGGTCACGTTGATCAGCAGTTCCGCGCTCATCCGTTGTTTCCTTGCCAGTTGAGGGTAGGGTCGATGCCGAACTCGGCCAGCAGTTCGGTCGTTTCGAAAAGCGGCAGCCCCATGATGCCCGAAAAGCTGCCCTCGATGCGGCGAATTCGCGTCGCCGCAAGCCCCTGGACCGCATAGCCCCCGGCCTTGTCGGCCGGCTCGCCGGTGGCCCAGTAACGCTCGATCCATTCGGCAGACAGCGGCGCAAAATGCACCGTGCTCTCGGACAGCCGCAGTCCGCTGCGCGGGCCCTTAACCAGGGCCACCGCCGTCAGCACCTGATGTGCGCGGCCCGAGAGCAGTCCCAGCATGCGCCGCGCATCGACCAGATCCCGCGGCTTGCCCAGTACCTCGTCGTCCACGACCACCAGCGTGTCCGAACCCAGTACCGGCAGTTGCGCCCCGCTGCGCTCCCACCCTGCCAGGGCCTTCTCCAGTGCCAGCCGCTCCACCAGCGCACGCGGGGACTCCCCCGCCAGCCTGCGCTCGTCGATATCAACGGGCAGCACCTCATGTGGGACGCCGATCTGCGCCAGCAGTTCCCGTCGCCGGGGCGAGGCCGATGCCAGTACGATGAGGGGTTCCGACGACTGCATGCTCAGGCCCGATGATAAGGGTGGTTGTTGAGCAGGCTCCAGGCACGATAGAGCTGCTCGGCCAGGATCACCCGCACCAGCGGATGCGGAAAGGTCAGGGGCGAGAGCGACCAGCGTTCCTCGGCCCTGCTCCGACAG
>RFHG01000475.1 GCA_003696465.1 Gammaproteobacteria bacterium
GGCAGACCATGGCCATGGCAATCATCACGCGCTGGCGCTGACCACCGGAGAGCTGATGCGGATAGCTGTGCATGCGCAGCTCCGGTTCGGGCAGCTGCACATCGCGCAGGGCCTGAAGCACGCGTGCACGCGCCTCGTCCGGATCGAGCTCCGGAAAATGCAGATAAAGGGTCTCCAGGATCTGCTCGCCGATGGTGAAGACCGGATTCAGCGAGGTCATCGGCTCCTGAAAGATCATGGCAATGCGCCCGCCGCGAATCTGCTGCATCTGCGACTCGTCGGCCTGCAGCAGATCCTGCCGCGCGTCCATGCAGGAGCCCTGAAAGAGAATGCGCCCCGAAACGGACTGCAGGGCATCGCGGGGCAGCAGGCGCATGATGGACAGGGCCGTGATCGACTTGCCGCTGCCCGACTCGCCCACGAGGCAAAAGGTCTCGCCCCGTGCCACGGAAAAACTCACGCCATCGACTGCCTGTACGCTGTGTGAGCCACTGCGCAGGGTGACGGCAAGGTTTTCCACCTGCAACAGCATCAGGCCGCCTTCCCCAGATAGGGGTCGATGGCATCGCGCAGGGCCTCGCCAATGAGGTTGTAGGCGAACACGGTAAGGAAAATGGCACCACCCGGGAACACGGCCATCCACCAGTTGAAACTCGAGGACTGCACCGCCTGATTGAGCATTTCACCCCAGGAGGGCTCACCCACCAGCCCCAGCCCCAGAAAGCTCAGGGTGGCCTCGGCCAGGATGGCAGCCGCCACCCCAAAGCTCGCGGCCACGAGTACCGGCCCCACCCCGTTGGGCAGCATGTGGCGAAACAGGATGGAACGCAGCGGCAGCCCGGCCGCAACCGCGGCCTGCACGAAGTCCTGCTGGCGCAGGCGCAGGAACTCGGCGCGCACATAGCGTGCATAGCCCGGCCAGCTGGTGATGCCGATGATGACCATCATGATGTACAGACTGCGTCCGAAGAAGGCCACGAATGTCAGCAGCAGGAACAGCGTCGGTACGGCCTCGAAGATCTCCACCAGACGCATGCCCAGGATATCGGCCACACCCGAGAAATAACCCATCAGCCCGCCGATGACGATGCCCAGGGCCAGCGCGATGCCGGTCGCGATGAAGCCGATGGCCAGCGCGATGCGCGAGGCATGAATCATCCGGCTCAGCACATCGGCGCCGTTTTCCTCGGTACCGAACCAGTGCCGGTCGCGCGGATCGGCCAGTGGCGGCTGCATGCCGGTATCTCCCCGGTCGCGCAGATAGTCCTGCGGCGAATACGGAATGGGTGCCCAGATCACCCGCTGGTAACGGCCGGCCTCGGCCGCCTGTCGATACTGCTCATAGACCACGATGCGCGGCGGCTCGACAGACTGCCAGGCAAGAATGGCCACGATACCCGTGACCAGTCCGAACACAAGCAGCCTGCGCCCTGCCGGTATACGGCGCAGGCGCCACAGGACAACTGCCAGCAACGCCGCCACCGGCAGCACCACATCCGCCGGGGTCAGATAACGCAGTACCGGGCTGCTCCATTCACCATCCTCCTGAACCAGCAGCGGAAAACTGCTGGCCAGAAACGGGGCAAACACGCCCAGAAAGGCCAGCAGCCCCACCCAGGCCAGGCCAAGGCGTGCTCCCCAGCGCACGAAAGTGGCGCCCAGCACCCTTGCCCAGTAGCCCTGACGCCGCTCAGTCATAACTCACCCGCGGATCGGCCATCGCATACAACAGGTCGGCGATCAGATAGCCCACCAGGGTCAGCAGACCACTGATGAGGGTGATGGACAGGACCAGCTCGCGATCACGCGTCTGAACCGCCTCGATGGCGAGCTTGCCCATGCCCTCGATACTGAAGATGCTCTCCACGATCACCGATCCAGCCAGCAGGCCGGGCAGGATGGTGGCGGAGACGGTAATCAGGGGCAGCAGGCTGTTGCGAAACACATGCCGCCACAGCACCGTGCGCTCCGGCAGCCCCTTGGCACGGGCGGTGCGCGCGTAATCGGAGAGCAGGTTTTCCAGCACCGCTGTACGCGTGAGCTTGGCCAGGCCGGCAAAGCCGCCGTAGGAAAGCGTGATGACCGGCAAAATCAGATGCCACAGACGATCCATGAGAAAGCCGCGCACCCAGCCTTCGTTCATCCAGTGGTAGCCCGCCACGCTGCCGAGCAGCCAGCCCAGACTGCCCAGCAGCAGATAACGCAACAGCGCATAGTCGGTCGCATTGAGGCTGGCCAGCATCAGGCCCAGCAGGGGTGGCAGCAGCCAGGCCAGGCCGGTCTGCTGGTCGGCCGGGAGCGACCACAGCATGGCCAGCCCACAGAACAATCCGAGCACTCCGCCCCCGATCGCCCGAACTGCAAGCGCGGCCGGACGTGCCAGCAACAGGCCCAGCAGCAGTCCGCCGAAACTGGCAACGGCGAGCTTGAGCACA
>RFHG01000476.1 GCA_003696465.1 Gammaproteobacteria bacterium
GCGCGGCCCCCGGCAGCGCACACGGACCCCGTTCGCCGTCAAGCCGGATTCGCGCCGCGCCAACCGAGCCGCGGAAGCCCAATTCCTGGATGGGAACTTGCTATCGCCGAGCAGGGTCGCCAGGAAGCCGAGCGGGCTCGCCAGGAAGCCGAGCAGGCTCGCGCGCAGCTTGTCGATGAACTGGCCGAGGTCACCGCCGACCGCGACGCCCTCTCCCGGCACCAGGAGGCCCTCTGGAAGGAGAAGAAGTCGCTGGAGAACGAGGTCGAGGTCCTCTTCAAGCGGATCTCGGAGCTGACCCGCCAGTTGGCGGAGGCCACCAGCGAAGAGCTCCAGGAGCGCTTCGCCTTGGAGCTGAAGACTCTCCAGCGCCGCCTCGATGACCGGAACCGAACGCTGTATGGGACCCGCTCGGAGCGCCGAGGACGCCCCGAGCACGCCGAAGGAGACGACAAGCCCGCTCGCACGCGGCGCCGCAAGCGCAGCGGCAGCCGCCGGACCGCACAGCCCGAGCTCCCCATCCGCAAGGTGGCACATCGGCTGAGCCCTGAAGAGCAATCCGGCGGCTGCAAGCTCTGCCACGGTGACCTCGATGAGATGAAGGAACAGGTCGAGAGCAGCGAGGAGATCACCGTCCAGCGTGTCCGCTACGAGATGGTCGTCCACGAGCGACAGAAGTACCGGTGTCAGGACTGCGGCGGGATCGTCACGGCCCCTGGCCCGGACAAGCTCATCGTTGGTGGCCGGTACTCTCCGGAGTTCGTGGCCCACAGCGTGGTCGCCAAGTACGTCGACCACATGCCACTGGAACGCCAGGTCCGCCAGATGCGGCGTGCGGGCCTGACGATTACCAGCCAGGCGCTGTGGGATCAGCACCGGTACCTGGCCACGCTCCTGCTGCCGACCTTGATGGCCTTACACGCGTTGATCCTGACCTCGGCGGTGTGCTTCATCGACGAGACGCCGTGGCGGATGATGAAGAAGGGCGGGACGAAGCGCTGGTGGCTGTGGGCGCTGAGCAACGGCCCGCTGGTGTACTTCCAGATCGTGCCGAGCCGGGAAGCCGCGGCGGCGCGTGAGTTGCTGCGGGACTACTCGGGCATCCTGATGTCGGACGACTACGTCGTCTACAGCTCGCTGGAGAAGGAACGGACCCGGCTGGGGGGTGTCCAGCAGGTCATCGACGAGAAGGGCAATCCCGTCGAGTTGCCGACCCCGGACTACGTGCTGGCGACCTGCTGGATGCACGCTCGGCGCTACCTGTACAAGGCCGAACGCTACCATCCCGAGGCTGGACCCGGACTCGAACTCATCGCTGGACTGTACAAGGCGGAAGCCGACGCCGATGCCGACGTGGCCCGCCAGGTGGCAGCGGCCGAGCGGGCGGGTCGCGAGCTGTCCGATGACGCCCGGACCGAGCTGCTGCTCGACGCTCGTCGGCACCACCGGGCACGGACCTCGCGGGAACTGATCGACCGGCTGGACACCTGGCGCAAGCAGCTCCCGCGCCTGGAAGGCTCGGCGCTGGCCGAAGCCCTCGATCACCTCGACCGCCTGTGGTCCCGGCTGGTGCTGTTCCTGGACGACCCCCGGATCCCGATCGACAACGGACACAGCGAGCGGCAGGTCCGGGGGCCGGTGCTGGGCCGCAAGAACTTCCAGGGCTCCCGCTCCGAGGAGGGCGCCCGGGTTTCGGCAACGCTGTACAGCCTGGTCGCCTCAGCCATCAATCTGGGCCTCAACCCCGAGGACTACCTCACCGAAGCCAGCCGCCGAGCCCTGGCGGAGCCGGGCACGGTGTTCCTGCCGACCGACTACGCCACCGAGCTGGCCGAGTCGCCCTCCTCGCCCGACGGGTAGGCGGCGACGACATCGGCGCATCGGATGCGGGCTCGTCCGGAGTCCTGCGACAGGCGCTCCAATGGCGCGACGGGGCGCTGTGCCCTCGCGCGAACGCCGCGATGGCGCTGTGCGCTGGACCAGCCCGGCCCGGGTACGCCCCGAGGGGTGCACCGCGGGGCAACCCCTGGGTGAGTGCCGCCGCCAGAACTCTCGGCCGACGACACCCCCGGCGTTCACGGCGTCGAGTCTGGGCACCAGTGGGTGCGTGAAGAAATGTGGTCGGCGATTCTTCGGGTTGGTCCATGGTAGGTGGGTTGGCGAGGATGTACTCTTGTACAGCATCACGAAGCCGCCATGCGTCCACATCAGCATCTTCAGGCCGGTGCGTCGGCGGTTCGTGAACACATAGAGCGAGCCGTCCAGCGGCTCCTCCCGCAGGTGCACCGCGCAGACC
>RFHG01000477.1 GCA_003696465.1 Gammaproteobacteria bacterium
GAGCCCCTGCTCGACGAGGATCCGGTTGTTCCGGTCCAGTGAAACCACATCGGCGACCGTCCCCAGTGCCACCAGATCCAGCCAGCGGGCCAGGTTGGGTTCGGTCAGGCCACGCCGGGCAAACCAGCCGCGTTCGCGCAGCTCCGACCGCAACGCGGCCAGCACATAGAACATCACCCCGACCCCGGCAAGATGCCGGCTGGGGAATCCATTGCCCGGCAGGTTGGGGTTGACGATGGCATCGGCCGCAGGCAGCACCGCGCCCGGCAAGTGGTGATCGGTAACCAGCACCCGGATACCGGCCTCGCGCGCGGCCTTTACACCCTCGATACTGGAGATGCCGTTGTCCACGGTCACGATCAGATCCGGATCACGCGCTGCGGCCACGGCCACCAGCTCGGGACTCAGTCCATAGCCAAAGGCAAAGCGGTCGGGGACCAGATAGTGCACATCACTGGCACCCAGGGCCTTCAGGCCCCGCACCGCCAAGGCGCTGGCCGTGGCCCCGTCGGCATCGAAGTCCCCGGCGACCAGGATCCGTCCATCGGACTCCAGCACATCCGCCAGCAGGCGGGCGGCCTCATCGGCCCCGGTGAGCTGCTGCACCGGCAGCAGCGCGCCAAGAGACAGGTCGGTCTCGGCCTCATCCCCCAGCCCGCGATGGGCATAGATCCGAGCCAGCAGCTCGGGGACCCCTTGCGGAGGCGCACAACGCGCCCTCCGCCGACGAATCTCCGGCCGTTGCCTCATAATGGCCTCACTTCCTGCGCCACCACGGCCGGAACCAGCGACGCTTCCTGCGCAGTTCGAGCGCCTCCTGCATCGGGGTGGCCAGAAGTACCCGCTGCAGCTGCCCATGCTCGAGGTCACGCAAGGCGCCTTCGGCCCAGGACTCGGCCTGGAGGGGTGACGGCACCAGCCAATCGGGCAGCGGTTCCGGCCATGCCCCTGCTGTCAGCGGCAGGGGTTCGAGCCCGAACATTCGGCACACCAGCGGGTCGTCACTGCCAACGGACGGGGCGTGATCGGCCGCCTGCGGCAGGCGCCAGAACCACAACGCGTTGACAGACGGGCGACCGCCTTCCTCCCGCGCCCGGTTGACCTCATGTTCGTGCCAGAGGATCTGTATTTCGTTCATCAGCCGATGCCAGGAGCGCGGCTCCGGCATGCAGGGCCCGATGCTCTGTCCCTGCATGGCCGGGAGGGACACCGCTTCAAGCTCCCCGGGGGCTCCTTCGCGCAGCTGCCAGCACTCGGGGTCGATGGGTTCGAGCACCAGCCCCAGCGCGGAAGCCGCCGCATCGCACAATGCCGCCGCCTCCGCGGCATCCGGCAAGGCATCCGGTGCCAGTCGCCAGAGGTGTATACGCTCGGTCCCGATCTCCAGATGCGCCGGACTGGCTACCAGGCTGCCTTCGCCCACGTGCTCCGTCCCCAGTCCGGGCGGCAGGCCGGCAGGGATGCTGCGGCAGACAAACCCCTGCCCCTGCAGGTATTGCACATCGGGAAGTTGCGGCAGCACGAGACGGAGTATTGTCATGAACCCATGGC
>RFHG01000478.1 GCA_003696465.1 Gammaproteobacteria bacterium
CGGATGTTTTCCGGCGTCGGCTCGATGCCATTGAGGGCAAGGATCTTTACATCGCGCTTGCGGGCGCTGCTGATGCCGGTGACACCGATGCCATGGCGGCCCGCATCGGATTCGAGCCGTTTTTCCAGCGGGCCACTGGACTTGAACAGCTCATTGGCAGCGAACTCTTGTTCGTAATTCGCGAACACCAACTTTCTCAGGGCGTGGCCCACGCCCGAGATCTTGCTGCGACGGGCATAGACCTCGATGGGCGCATCGTCTCCACCCAGTTCCTTCCAGTTACTGATCTGGCCCAGGAATACGGCGCGCAGTTGCTTGAGCGTGATGCTGTCGACCGGATTGTCCTTGTGCGTGATGACCACCAGCGCATCCCAGGCCACCGGCTGCATACGTGCCTCGATTTCGGCAGGGTTGTCTTCCAGCTTGTAGCGGCAGGAACCCCCGATGTCGGCCTTGCCGGCGGCCACATCGCGGATGCCGCGGGTGGCTCCGCCGCCCTGGATATCGATGTGGATGCCGGTTTTTCGCTCCCAGGCGGCGGCCAGGTCCTTCATGAAGGCCTTCTTGGTGATGCCACAGCCGACCCAGGTGAGGGTCTTTTGACCGTGAGCGGGAATACTGGCGTCGGAGGCCAGGGCAGGCAACAGGGGGCAGGCCACGCCCAGCACGGCCAGGAACAGGGAAATGCTTCGTTTCATCGGCTTTCTCCGGCACGAATGAATGGTGCGACCGCAACGGCCGCAGCGACTCCAGTGGCTTTCCCTGTGAAGAGGTGTACCGCGCGAGAGACTTGTCGTTCTTGTTTGGTCGCGGTGGAGGCCATGAATAGACCCTTTTGAACATGGGGTCAATAGGACGAAAGTACAGTGTGAGGAAAGCAGGCCCTTGCACATGCTATGATCTTGAAACTGTCACAGACACAGGGAGGCTGCCCATGGGCATTCTGGGATACCTGCTAATCGCGGCCATCATCGGCCTGCTCGTCTATTTCATTGCCATCTACAACAATCTGGTGGCACTCAAGCACAATGTGGCCAAGGCGTGGTCGAACATCGATGTGCTGCTCAAGCAGCGCCACGACGAGCTGCCCAAGCTGGTCGAGGTCTGCAAGCAGTACATGAAGTACGAGCAGGATACGCTGGAAAAGGTCATGCAGGCGCGCGCCGCCGTGCAGAAGGCCCAGCAGGCCGGCGACATGAAGCAGCTGGGCGAGGCCGAGGGCATGCTGCGCATGGGGCTGGGCAACCTCTTTGCCCTGGCCGAGGCCTATCCGGAGCTCAAGGCCAACGAGAACTTCCAGCACCTGCAGAACCGCATCAGCAGCCTGGAGAATGCCATTGCCGACCGGCGCGAGTTCTACAACGAGAGCGTCAATCGCCTCAATATCCGCATCGAGCAGTTCCCGGACCTGATCATTGCCCGCTGGTTCAACTTCCGTCCGGCCGAACTGCTCGAGTTCGACGAGGAAGAAAAGCGCGACGTGGACGTGAAGGCCCTGTTCAGCTGAAGTTGTGCGAGGCCCATCCTTGACGGAATCCCGGGATGAGTGACTGGCTGCTGGGCATGTCGCTGCCGGACTATCGCTGGCTGTTCGCCGGCGTGCTGCTGGGTGCAGTGACAGGGCTGGTGCTGCTCTGGACCGGCTGGCGGCGTCTGCGTCTGGTCGAAGACGTGCCCACCTCGAAGATCCGTTCGGCTGCCCAGGGGGTGGTCGAGCTGCAGGGCACGGCACGTGCCCTGCCAGGGCCGGAACTGGTTGCTCCCGGCACTCAGATCCCCTGTCTGTGGTACCGCTACCGTTTGGAAGAGCGGGTACACCATGGCCAGCATGACAGCTGGCGTACGGTAGAGAGTCGCACCTCCGGCGACCTGTTCCTGATCGAGGACGAGACCGGCCGCTGCATCATCGACCCGGATGATGCTGAAGTGATCCCCAGCGCCACCGACAGCGGCTGGCGTGGAACCGACCGCCGCTGGAAGGAAGAGCGCATCATCGAGGGCGACCCCCTCTATGTGATGGGCGAGTTCCAGACCCATTCCGC
>RFHG01000479.1 GCA_003696465.1 Gammaproteobacteria bacterium
TTCCTGGTGGAGCTGCGCAACGTGCCCACCCGGCAACAGGAACAGGTGCTGTGGCACATCATCGACCGCCTGCCACGCCTGCAGGCCGGTGCAATGGACGCCACCGGCAACGGCGAGACCATCGCCGAGTACACCCAGGACAGGTACGGCGCGCGGATCCACGCCGTGAAGCTCAACGATGCCTTCTACGGCGCGCACATGACCGACTTCAAGGCGGCGTTCGAGGACGGGTTGATCAAGATTCCACGGCATGCCGACGTGCGCCGCGATCTGCGCTCTATCGCCGTGGTCGGCGGCGTGCCCAAGCTCGCCAGGGACGCCGAATACGAGGGGCAGGACGGCAAGAAGCGCCACGGCGATGCGGCCATTGCACTGTTCCTGGCCTACTACGCCAGCCTGATGGACGCGGCGCCGATCGAGTTCCAGGCCACCGGGATCCGGCGCGCCGGTCTTGGCGCGTTCGACGACAGCCTGTCCGTATCGGGGCGCGAGATCCACGACGACATCGGCTTTGGCACCGTGGGCGGCGGCAACGACTTTGGAGGCTGGTAAATGAGCAACAAACCCGAGATGCGCGAAATCGCCACCACGGCCGATGGCCGGGATGTGACGCGTGGCTATGTGGATCCGATGGCCATCCTGCTGCCACAGGACACGGTACTGCTGCAGCGCGGCGGTGGCAATTACGATCTGTATCGCGAGGTCCTGCGCGACGACCAGGTGGCGTCGGTGTTCCAGCAGCGCCGGCGTGCGGTGGTCGCGCGCGAGTGGGAGGTTGTCCCCGGTGGCGAGCGACGCCAGGACAAGGCCGCGGCCGACGCCCTGCGCGAGTGGCTCTCGGGCGTCAACCTCAAGCTGGACGATGATGAGTACGCGCGCCTGCCCCAGCCGGGCTGGGACGCGATCACGGATCGCATGCTCTACGGCGTGTTCTACGGCTTCTCGATGGCCGAATGCCTGTGGGGGCGCGATGGCCGTCATGTGACCCTCGATGCCATCCGCGTACGCGACCGGCGCCGCTTCGGGTTCGACGGACAGATGCGGCCGCGCCTCTACACGGCCGAGAAGCCCGACGGCGAGCTGCTGCCACCGCGCAAGTTCTGGTCGTTCTGCACCGGTGCCGACCACGATGACGAGCCCTATGGCCTGGGGCTGGCGCACTGGCTCTACTGGCCCGTGTTCTTCAAGCGCAACGGGATCAAGTTCTGGCTGGTGTTCCTGGAGAAGTTCGGCCAGCCCACCGCCACCGGCAAATATCCCAACAACGCCGAACAGGCCGAGAAACGCAGGCTGCTGCAGGCGCTGCAAGCCATTCATACCGACTCGGGCATCATCGTGCCCGAGGGCATGACCATCGAGCTGCTCGAGGCGGCCCGCTCCGGCACGGCCGATTACACGGCGCTCTATGACCGTATGAACGCCGCCATCACCAAGGTGGTGCTGGGCCACACCGGCGCCTCGGACAGCACGCCAGGCAAGCTCGGCTCCGAAGACATGGCGCAGGATGTGCGGCTCGACCTGGTCAAGGCCGATGCGGATCTGATCTGCGACTCCTTCAACCGCACCGTGGTCCGCTGGCTGACCGAGTGGAACTACCCCAACGCCCGGCCACCGCGCGTCTGGCGCAAGATCGAGGATGTCGAGGATCTGGGGCAAGTGGCCGAGCGCGAGAAGAA
>RFHG01000480.1 GCA_003696465.1 Gammaproteobacteria bacterium
CGCCCAGGATGGCGGCCACATCCCGATGGCGGCGAATGAATTTCGCATCCGTTTTCAGCGCGAAGGAGGGGCTGTCCTTGGGCCACCAGATCTCCACCCGGGCATGCGGACTGTTCAGGCGATCCACGCGTCCGATCCGCTGTTCGGCCACGCGAATCACGCTTGGCATGTCCAGCATGACGACGGCCGACGCCTTTTGCAGGTTGATCCCCTCGGACAGCGCATCGGAGCAGAGCACGATCAGCCGCCGGGTTTTTGATCCCGGCGCCAGAAGCTTGGCAACCTTCCGCCGGGACTGAGGGTTTGCGCCGGTGGCGACGATGACCGGGGATTCACAGCCGCTGTCCAACAGCAGCCTGCGTATCCAGGCCAGCGAGATCAGGCAGCTGTCGAAGGCAATGAGCGAGGGGTGGCGGCGATGCAGCTTTAGAAGCTGCCGCGCCTTGCCACGGTCGCGCGCGTCGCTCATGCGCTCGACCCGTGCCAGAATCTGCTCGTAGATTTCGATCTCCTCCCGGACCGCGGCGGCATGGGCCTGCTTGTCGAGCAGCCATGTAGGCAGAAGTTCGGCCACATTCGAGGGATGAACCTGGCCGATGATCCCATCCAGGCTGCGGAGGATGTTGCCCGTGGGCGTGGGTTTCAGGGATGCATCAAGACCAAAGCGGCGGCAGGCCTCGTCGGTGCCAAGGATGTGTTCGACCAGCGCGGGCCTGGAGGAGCGCAGTGCCGACATCACATGGTAGTAGGCCAGGGCGGCGGCGCTCTTCAGACGCGCGCTGACGAACTTTTCCGGGCTGGCCATGCCCCGCAGTGATTCCGGAAACTCGATGCCCTTGCCAAGGTTGACCATCCCCTTCAGGCGCCCGGCCAGTTCGCGGATCTGTTCGGCCAGCTCCTGATCCTCGACCGTCTCGCGGGTTTCATAGGTGTGGGCGACATGTTCGGGATAGGTGCAGGGCTGGTTGTCATCGTCGACGAAGGCTTCGGGGTGGCGTTGGGCCTGGAGCTTGAGATCCCGCTTGGTCCGACGCAGCGTGAAGCGACCGACAATGGCGCGCAGCCTGCGCCGTTCATCATCCCTGAGCACGAACTGATTGCGCTGCCGGCGCATGCGCAGGGCCAGTTCATCGAACAGCTTCAGGGCCTCATCGTCGAGGTTGTCGGCACCGAGCAGCTCGACGATGGAGATCAGATCGCGCACGCCCTTGTTGATCGGTGTGGCGGTGAACAGCACGACATGATCGGCCATGTTGCCCAGCAGGCTGCGGGTTCGCGAGGACTTGGGGTTGAGAAAATTGTGCGCCTCGTCGATCGCGATGCACTGCGCGCGGCGGACATCATGGCTGATGACGGCGTGATTCTCCGCCTCGCTGCGGCTGAGAAGGCCATGGGAATGGGTGACGAGGTTCAGGCCGCA
>RFHG01000076.1 GCA_003696465.1 Gammaproteobacteria bacterium
CTCACCGCCAGCCGCCTGTATGCGATGGTGCGCGAGCGCGGCTACCCCGGCGGACCGGATCACTTCCGCCACCAGCTGGCCCACTATCGGCCCCGGCCCCAGCCGGAGGCTTTCCTGCGCCTGCGCACCCTGCCCGGTGAGCAGGGGCAGGTGGACTGGGGTCACTTCGGCAAGCTCACCATTGGCCGGGCCGCACACCCATTGATGGCCTTCGTGATGGTGCTGAGCTACTCGCGCCGGATCTTCCTGCGCTTCTACCTCGGGGCCCGCATGGAGAACTTCCTGCGCGGCCACGAGGCGGCCTTCAAGGCCTGGGATGGCGTGCCCCGGGTGTTGCTGTATGACAACCTCAAGAGCGCCGTGCTGGAGCGCCAGGGCGAGGCCATCCGCTTCCATCCCACGCTGCTTGCGTTCGCCGCCCACTACCGCTTCGAGCCGCGCCCGGTGGCGGTGGCCCGCGGCAATGAGAAGGGCCGCGTGGAGCGTGCCATCCGGTATATCCGCAGCCACTTCTGGCCAGCGAGGCAATGGAAGGACCTCGATGACCTCAATGCCCAGGCCGAGGCCTGGTGCGACGGCTGGGCGATGGACCGCCCCTGCCCGGAGGATCGGGACCTCTCGGTACGCGAGGCCTTCGCCCAGGAGAAGCTGCTGCCCCTGCCCGATAACCCCTATCCCACCGACGAGCGGGTCGAGGTCCGCATCGGCAAGACCCCCTATGCGCGCTTCGACCGCAACGACTACAGCGTGCCGCACACCCAGGTGCGGCGCACCCTGACCGTGGTGGCCTCGCCGACCACGGTACGCATCCTCGATGGCGCCGAGGAGGTCGCCCGTCACCCACGCAGCTACGACAAGGGGCAGCAGATCGAACAGCCCGAACACATCGAGGCCCTGGTGCAGGTCAAGCGCCAGGCGCGATGCCACCGGGGACAGGACCGCCTGGCCCAGGCCGCGCCTTCCAGCCAGTCGTTGTTGACCCAGGCCGCCGAGCGCGGAGACAACCTCGGCAGTATCACCGCCGCC